>JALQWJ010000144.1 GCA_023258775.1 Burkholderiaceae bacterium
GCAACCGGGTTCCCGGGAAGACCCATGTAAAGCGCTTGCCCGACCCGGCCCAAGGCAAGAGGTCTTCCTGGTCGCATTGCAACCGTACAAAACTGAACCTGACCAAGTCTGGCCATCAGTGAACGGGTGAAGTCTGCCTCACCCACTGAAACACCACCCGATGACACGATCACATCATGAGATCGGCCCAGGTCGGTCAAGACCGTTTCAAGACGCTCAGGGTCATCAGCAACGATGCCCGCATCATGAACGATGGCTGAAGGCCACCTCGTCAAAAGCGCGCTCAATAGGTAGCGATTACTGTCAAAAAGTAGCCCATCAGCTCGCTCCCCAGCACAACTTGGGTCGATTAGCTCATCGCCTGTGGACAGGATTGCAAGCTTCAGGGGACCTCGAACTCTGGCTTGAGCGATGCCTAGCGAAGCCATGAGACCTAAATGAATTGCAGAAAGTCGCGAACCAGCACGAATCACGAGCTCGCCACGAGCCAAGTCCTCACCCGCCAAGCGTACATGCTGACCGAGTTGCTGGCCAGCAGGAATCCACACACCCTCGTCGACAGGTCGGCAAGACTCCTGCGGAACCACCACATCGAAACCTTCCGGAAGCACCGCACCTGTCATGACCCTGAGTGCATGCGCTGAGGCCGGTGGAAGCATTTCACTTGGATGGCCTGCCAAGATTCGCTCGCCAATTGGAAGTATGGTGGCAGCTCCGGGATGTAAGTCTTTGAATCTCAGAGCGTATCCATCCATTGCTGTATTTCGATGCGCGGGTACATCGTAGCCTGCAAAGAGATCCTGCGCCAACACCTGACCTTGTAAGTCCTTAAGACAAACCCATTGCCTGCGTTCAATCGGTCTCAGTCTGTCTAAGAGGGCGCCTTTAAGCGCTTCGATCGGAATCATTGGTACTGAGTGCGAAGACGCATCGCTTGCTGACTTGATCGCAGCGTCGTTGGGTTGCGCTTGTCTGTCTGGCATCGGCGTTTTACTGCCTTGCAAGCGCATTTGACCCTGGATCTCCACGTTGGTGTGTTCAAACGCTGCAATGTCAAGTGCTAATGCCTCGCAATCAAGTAACGGCGAAGCGAGCAGGCCCTGCGCAACTTTCAAATCCTCGGGGGTATTAATATTACGAAAAGCCGATATCTCATTGAACTCATAAACACTATACCTAAGTGACTGATACCATTGATCAATTTTTCTTCCATGTTGTATTAAGTAATGCTCGAGAGCGCTTAGAAGTCGAGCCCTCAACAACAAAAACACTGGCTGCTCAGCCTCAGGGGTTCGCGCAACAACCAAATCCCGATCATCGCTTGCAAGGCTTAGCATGCACTGCGCTAAATCTTCTGGGAAAAAGGGACAGTCACAAGGGACCGTCAGCAGCCATTGTGAATCGAGTTCGGCCTTAGGCCGCTGGTTCAGTTCATAAAGCGCTGCGTGGATGCCTGCTAACGGGCCGGCAAATCCTTCGAACCGATCTCGGAGAAGCGGGTGACCCCATTGCGCGTAGGCTTCAAGGTTACGGTTGCAATTGATGAGCACCTCATTAACCTGCGGTCGCAAGCGCTGCAAGGTCCATGCGATCAGCGGTCTTCCGGCACAAGGCATTAGCGCCTTATCAATGGCGCCGATAGTTACGTCCCCTGACCGATTCTGCATGCGCCTGCTCATACCGCCAGCCAAGACAAGACCGGTGATCCTTTTATGAGAATTTTGTGCGCCGCTGTTTGCGATATTGCTCATGACCCGCTTAATTAGAGAAATCAACCCGATCTGGGTGGGTATAGACCAGGAAATGTTTCCCCTGACATCGGCCGATGAGGCAAATACCAAGCTCCTGCGCCAACTCAAAACCCATGGCAGTGATTCCCGATCGGGATAGCAAGATGTAAATGCCCATTTGAGCGCACTTAATGACCATTTCGGAGGTTAGTCGTCCAGTGGTGTAGAAGATTTTGTCCCTCGGGCTTTGATTCTCCAGTTGCATCCAACCCGTAATGGCATCCACGGCGTTATGGCGCCCGACATCTTCGACGAAGTACAAAAAGGTACCTTCTGACCCGGGACGGTTATCGGCAAGCGCACAAGCATGAACGCCGCCTGCTTCCTGGTACACCGCTTGATGATTTCTTGCCTGTGCGATCACGCGCTGAATTTGCGACCTGCTGATCGAGGCTTGATGATGTAATGGCAGACCTGTGCTTTCAGCACGAACCACTGCCATCAGATCGCCATACATAGTCCCCTGACCACAGCCGGTGGTCACGGTTTTTCGATCCATGCGATGCTCAAAGCGTGCGATGCGTTCGGGATCTTCCCACCATGATTGTCCAGACAGCGCCAAACACTGACTTGTCACAGCTGCAGCACCAGTATCCCAGTCAACCTGAATGCTCGACACATCGCTTGCCCGGTCCACGATGCGCTGATTCATCAGCCAGCCTAAGGCCAGCAGTTCCGGCGCTCGCCCCAGTGTCATCAGTGTGACCATCTCCCGTTTATCAAAATAAATACAAAGTGGGTGTTCACCGGCAATCATTACGTCGCGCGCTAGACCGTTCTCATCTTTCGCAATGACTGCTGTAGTTGCCTTGAGGCTTGACTGGCTAAGTTGCATCACCCACCGATGTAGCTCATTTCAATTTTGTTTCGCCTTCTCAGGCTCACCGTGGCCTCTGTTCGCATTGCTGAGTAACGATCGCTACGCTGGTGCCAGAGGGCTGCGATCGACGCCGCCAGATCATGGTCACTTGCGCCACTGCGAAGCAGGCCCCGTAAATCCCAACCCTCGCTGGCAAATAAACAGTTGTAGAGCCTTCCGTCGGTCGATAGCCTGGCCCTTGTGCAGTCCTGGCAGAAGGGTTCGCTCACCGAAGCAATCAATCCAATTTCAAGGCTGCCGTCGTCAAGTGCCCAACGTCGTGCTACCTCGCCGCGATAGTTCTCCTCAAGCGGGTGAATCCGGTACTGACGCTCGATCATGCGAATGATGTCGGCACTCGGTAGCACCGAGGTCATAGACCAGCCATTACTGGAGCCCACATCCATAAACTCAATGAAACGCAATATATGCCCGGAATGGCGGAAATGCTCGAGCATTGGCAGAATTTGTTGGTCGTTGACCCCACGCTGCACGACCATGTTAACTTTGATCGATTCAAAACCTGCTTCTTTTGCAGCCTGTAGGCCGTCCAGTACATCGGCCACTGGAAAATCAACATCGTTCATTCGCCGAAAAATCGAATCATCAATGGCATCGAGACTGACAGTGAGTCTGCTTAGCCCAGCATCGCGCAAAACCTTGGCTTTTTTTCGGAGTAAGGCCCCGTTGGTGGTAAGGGTCAGATCGGGCATCTTGCCTTGGAGCGTGTTCAGCCGGGACAACATCGCAATCAGGCGTTCAAGATGCTTGCGAAGCAAGGGCTCGCCTCCGGTGATGCGGATCTTTTCGGTGCCGAGAACCAAGAACACACGCGCCAGTCGCTCGATTTCTTCAAAAGAGAGCAAGGCAGCATGTGGCAAGAAGTCATAGTCACGATTAAACACTGACTTCGGCATGCAATAGGCGCATCGGAAGTTACAGCGATCGGTCACCGAGACCCGGAGATCATGCAGGCTACGGCCAAGTCGATCCTTGACCATTGAGCCCAGCAGGCGCTGATCAGGCGCGGGCATCGCGAGCGCCTGATAGCGTTGGTCAATTAGTCGAATCGTCTTCTCGCTCATTGTTAGACTCTAAACGAGCGACTATGCTGACCTGTCATGTCAATCCTTACGCGATGTTTCCACCATTTGTAGGGGCTCTTCTTCCGTTTTTGCTACTGGCTTACGTTGGCGTACGACTCTTGGTTTGGGTTGAACGGTCTCCGATTCCAATGTTGTTTGCCTGCTGGTTTCGACGAGCTCAAGACCTGCCTGTGCGATGCTTTCACGAAGATCGACCGGCGCGGGCTCGGCCGGCTTTATCTTCATCGCCCCGCTGTCCTTGTGTGCTCCCACTGAAGTCACCGTTGTCAGTTCAGATGCACCGGGCTCTGGCACAGGATCCGGTAGCTGCGGATTTTCCTGCGATTGGGGCAAAGTCTGCGCCTGGGGCACGGCCTCCGACTGCGGATTTTCCTGCGATTGGGGCGCCTCCTGCGTCTGGGGCACGGCCTGCGCCTGGATCGACAGCGGCACAGAAGCCTGAGGGATGCTAACCACATCCTTTGGCGGGCTTGAGTCAAGCGTTGCCTTACTTGTCAACAATACCTCAGGCTGAGCTTGGGGGGCTTCGTCTTGTCCCAGACCGCCTGTGGCCATGCCAGCTACATCGCTGCTTAAGGGCCTTGCATCGTTTTCGCCTGTCGGGGCTGCGGACTCCACACCATCCACAGTCGGGGTGCTGTCTTCGCCGCCGGCACCACGACGCGAGCGCCGCCTTCTGCGTCTGGGTCGATCCGACGCTTCCTGAGCACTGTCATCGTCTTGGAAGTTTTCAGCCTGATTAGCCTGATGTGTACTCAATCCAGGATCAGTGACCAGGGTAGCGTCATTTGTTGCTGAAGTGGGGGTTGGCCTGAGGACCTGAGCTTCCGGTGCATCCTGGTTCGCGTCGTCGTGATCGTTGCGACGCCTGCGCTCCACACGGTCTCCTCGCTCGTTGCGCTCTGTTCGGTCTCCACGCTCGTTACGTTCTGTCCGTTCACCTCGGTCGCTCCGTTCTGGTCGATCCGCGCGCTCGCCGCGTTCGTTACGTTCT
>JALQWJ010000145.1 GCA_023258775.1 Burkholderiaceae bacterium
GATGCCTTGAGTGCCCGCGACAAATTACAGGTGATGGAACAATGGCTAAAGCGCTGGGGGCCTGAACCTGCCTTGCTTGCAGCCCTGGGTCGAGTTTGCGCTGAGCAACAGCTTTGGGGCAAGGCAGAAGCCTATCTTCGAGAAAGTATGAGCAGGGATGATGCGCCAAGCACACGCCTGGCGCTTGCTCGCTTGCTCGAGCAAACCGAGCGTAGCGATGAGGCTGCAGGCTTGTACCGCGAGGCAGCTCAAACGCAGCGTCCGCCATCAACCTCAAGGCATGCGCCGGTAATGAATTCGGCTTCGTCAGAAGCTAGGTAGAGCGCTGCATTGGCGATGTCTTGAGGCTGCGACAAGCGGCCCAGTGGGATGCTTGCAATGAATTTGGCGCGCATCTCTGGGGTATCTTCCCCCATGAAGGTTCCAAGCAACGGCGTCTCGCCAGCGACAGGGTTAATCACATTAACGCGGATCCTATCGGGTGCTAGTTCAACAGCCATGGCTTTGGATGCGGTGATTACAGCACCTTTGGTGCTGTTGTACCAAACCAATCCAGGCCGTGGGCGTATTCCTGCCGTGGACGCAATATTGATAAACGCGCCCGAGCCTTGGGAACGAAAATGTTCAACAAAAGCTTGTGCTGACCAGTAAATGCTTTTCACATTAACTGCGAAAACCCGATCAAACTCAGCTTCGCTGACGGTCATTAATGATTGATTTCGATGAGAGGTGCCGGCATTGTTAACAACAACATCGACCCGCCCAAATGACTTCAGGCTTGCCTCTGCAAGGCTTCGCATATCCTGACCTTTCGAAACATCGGTTTGTATGGCGATGGCCGATAAGCCGTCAGCTTGCAAACCCTGAGCCAGCGCTTGCGCCGCGCTGAACTGAAGATCGGCAATAACAAGCTTAGCCCCCTCGGCTGCAAAACGTCGCACGATACCTTCGCCAAACCCTTGCGCACCGCCCGTAACCACAACAACTTTGTCTTGTAAGCGCATGTTCCTGTCTCCTCAATAATTGAACAAATAGCTTCGTTATACTTTCATGTTTACAAGTAGGAACTTAAACATGAATCTCGATCGCGTCGACTCCGGCAACAACCCGCCCGATGACTTCAACGTCATTATTGAAATTCCAATGAACGCTGACCCTGTGAAATATGAGGTCGATAAAGAAACCGGCGCGCTTTTCGTTGATCGCTTCATGATGACTGCGATGCACTACCCTTGTAACTACGGTTACATTCCTCATACGATCGGCGAAGACGGTGATCCGGTTGATGTTTTGGTAGTTACGCCATTTGCCGTGAATACAGGTTCGGTGCTGCGTTGCAGGCCGATAGGCGTTTTAAAGATGGATGATGAGGCTGGTGGTGATGCGAAGCTGCTCGCAGTGCCCCTCGACAAGATACTGCCCATTTATAAGCACTGGAAACGTCCTGAGGATTTGCAACCCGAGCGGCTGCTACAAATTCAACATTTTTTTGAACATTATAAGGATTTAGAGCCCGGAAAATGGGTGAAGGTGAAAGGTTGGGGTGGTCCTGAAGATGCGAGACGCGAAATTCTTGAAGGGTTACAGCGTTTTGGCACTGCGGCAGTCAAGCCGCACTTTTAGAATACTTGATTGGGGTATTTTCAGAAGACTGGTTTGAGCACTTTTAGAACATCGGCTTGGCACACCTTTAGAACACTGAATTGGGGGCTATTTAGCGGACTGATTTAAATGCTCGATGTTCCTGGAGTTCGTCGAGCAGGTGTTCCATATGCAATCCTTCTTTCGATAAGAAATGCTCAACGGCGTTGGCGAAGGATGGATGTCGCAGCCAGTGCCAAGACTCCGTGGGCGCAGGATCAAAGCCGCGAGCCATTTTGTGTTGACCTTGTGCCCCGCCTTCGATGCACTGGATCCCTTCGCGAATCGCCCACTCAATGGGTTGGTAGTAGCAGGCTTCGAAATGCACGAAGGGATAATCGCGGATTGCACCCCAGTAGCGTCCAAATGCACGATCCTTGTGGCGAAACAGCAAACTTGCGCAACATGGCCCAAGCTCATCGTGGCCAAGAAATAGCACTGAACGTTCTGGCTGCGACTCGTGGAGCCTTAAAAAGAAAGCCAGCGTTAAGTACGGCGCGTTGCCATGCATTCGATAGGTGCGCTCGTAGCAGGCGTAGAAAAATGCCCAATCGTTCTCGTGAAGATCGGCCCCAGTTTTGTGTTCAAACCTAATACCTTGCTCGTTCACTTTTCGCCGCTCTGCGCGAATTTTTTTTCGCTTTGATTGCGATAAAGCATTGAGAAAGTCTTCAAAGTCTTTGTAATTCGCCTGATACCAGTGAAATTGCACCCCAGTGCGCCGCATCCAAGAGGCCTCTAGCATTGCTTTCAGGTCTGATTCATTGAGACCATCGCTAAACAAGCAATGTGCGGAAGAACCATCGAGCGCTTTCAGATCGGCAAGCATGCGGGGCATAATCATCAGATCGTTATGCTTTCTAAGTAGGCGGGGCCCGCTAATTGGCGTAAAGGGCAGGGCGCTGAGCCATTTTGGATAGTAGTCAAAACCATGTCTTGCATAAGCATTGGCCCAAGCCCAGTCAAAGACATACTCGCCATAGGAATGCCATTTTCGATACAAAGGCATGGCAGCCACTAAATTGTCCTCTGCATCCCAGAGCGTCCAGTGATGAACCTCCCAACCGGTTTGTGGTCCGAGGCAATCGGCTTCTTCAAATGCTGCAAGCATGCCGTGGCTCACAAGGCCCGCAGCGGGGTGTTCGGGGAGCAGACTGTCCCAAGCACTGGCGGGGACTTCAATGATTCGATCGAGGTAGCGCGTGCGATAATCCAAACGGAGGATCCCTTATGCAAATTGCGGCAGCTCAGCTAAATCAGACCGTTGCAGACTTTGAGGCAAACCGTGCCCGGATTGTAGAGGCCGCAGCAAAAGCCTTGGATCAGGGTGCGGAGATTTTGCTCACACCGGAACTGTCGCTTTGCGGATATCCGCCAGAAGATCTGCTGCTGCGACCCGCGTTTATCGATCGGTGTGAAGAAAGCCTATTGCGACTCGGTGATCAACTGGCCTCATTAGCCATTGAGGTCATTGTTGGTTTGCCGCAGCGAAGCGGTGACGGTGCACTTTACAACGCTGCGGTATGGCTACGAGGCGGTAAGCCTATTGCTCATTACCACAAGCAATCGCTTCCTAATTATGATGTTTTCGACGAGAAACGTTATTTCAAGGCAGGGCAGCAAAGTTGCCTTGTTGAATGTAATGGTAAACGCTTTGCACTTCTCATCTGTGAAGATTTTTGGACTGAATTGGCCTGTCAACCGCTCCAGATTCTGAATCCTGATGCTGTCCTCGTGCTCAATGCATCACCTTTTCACATCAATAAGCAGTTGCAAAGGATCGACATTGCAAGAAAGCATTTGTCGATGCGTGGTCTGCCGATGCTGAGCGCGAATTTGGTCGGCGGGCAGGATGAATTAGTTTTTGACGGCGGCTCATTTGCGCTTGATCGCTCAGGGCATGTGTCGGCCCAAGCCAAGAGTTTTCAGCCTGATTTGCTAAGTGTTGAGATTGACGATTTGCAAGCGTCAAATCCTTCGCAAACGTCGTTTTCTCCGAGCAGACAAGCACAGCCGTTGCCATCGGAAGAAGAGCAGGTTTGGCAGGCTTTGGTTCTTGGTACACGCGACTATGTGCTGAAAAACCGTTTTCCTGGTGTCTTGATTGGTCTATCTGGGGGAATCGACTCCGCAGTCACGCTGGCAGTGGCAGTCGATGCGCTTGGCGCCGATCGGGTTCGCGCAGTCATGATGCCTTCTCAATACACGGCTGACATCTCATGGATCGACTCACGGGATATGGTTGCACGTCTCGGGGTTCGATATGACGAGTACCCAATCCGTGAGATTTTTGAATCCTACCTATCGATGCTCACGACGGACTTTGGCGATAAACCGGCTGACGCAACCGAGGAGAACCTGCAGGCACGTATCCGTGGCACGATTTTGATGGCCTTATCAAACAAACACGGTTCGCTTGTGTTGACCACTTCCAATAAGAGCGAATCTGCAGTTGGTTATGCAACTCTTTACGGTGATATGGCCGGTGGTTTCGCCGTCTTGAAAGATGTTTATAAAACCCTTGTCTATCGGCTTGCAAGTTATCGTAATGAAGTTAGTGCGGTGATTCCACAACGCATTATTGATCGACCGCCAAGCGCGGAGCTGCGTCCAAACCAAACCGACCAGGATTCACTGCCGCCTTATGAAGTGCTCGACGAAATCATTCAGCGTCATATGGAAAGTAATTTGTCCGGCGATCAGATCAGGATTGGGGGCATTGATGACGCGGTAATCCAACGCGTTGTACGCTTAATCCAGGTTAATGAGTACAAACGCCGTCAGGCTGCCGTTGGTGTTCGCGTCACCCCAAGGGCCTGGGGGCGAGACTGGCGCTACCCGATTACATCGGGATGGCGCTGACATAACAACAAGCTGTTCTCGGAGGGAGATCAAATGAAGCGAATTACAGCCATTATCAAGCCGTTTAAGCTCGACGAAGTCAGGGAAAGTCTCGCAGAAGTAGGCATTACGGGTCTGACCGTTACCGAAGTGAAGGGATTTGGCAGGCAAAAAGGCCACACCGAGCTTTATCGTGGCGCCGA
>JALQWJ010000146.1:0-4413 GCA_023258775.1 Burkholderiaceae bacterium
TGTCGTACCCGGTTCCGCATCGACCAAAGCAAGTTCTTCGCCCGCAAAAGCATTCAATAAGCTACTTTTGCCCGCATTTGGGGGGCCGATTAAGGCGATTGACAGACCTTGCTGCAATTGTGCGCCCTGCTGCCAAGCTGGAAGTTGCCTTCGCATCGCTGCAATTGCCTTGTTAAGCGCATCATCAAGTCCCCAATCCGAAAGACTTTCGACCGGTTCTTCTGGAAAATCAAGTGCCGCTTCGACCAAAAGACGCATATGCTGCACGGCATCTAAGTGATGGTGGACTTGTTTTGAGAAATCGCCCTGGAGTGAAGCCAAGGCTGCTTTAGCCTGTAGACGGGTTGACGCGGCGATTAAGTCGGCAATGGCCTCCGCTTGAGCAAGATCAATACGACCATTTAAAAAAGCTCGCTCAGAAAACTCCCCTGGTTTCGCTAAGCGCATACCTTCGGGCTGCCCATAGGCCAGAAGCGTTTCCATCGCCCAGGCAATCACTGCGGGTGCGCCATGGGTATGTAGTTCCAGTAAATCCTCACCGGTAAACGAATGCGGTGATGGAAAGAAAATCGCAAGGACCTGATCGATGGCCTCGCCATTGCTTGCCCTCAGGATCCTAAGACTTGCACGACGAGCATCAAGACGCCAGCCAAGTCGCGGCAACAAGCTGCCTGCCAAATCAGGGCCGGACACGCGCAGCACCGCGATCGCCGATAAGCCTTGCGCTGTCGCCTGGGCAAGAATGGGAACAGTTTTGGGCAGATTCGCTTGCGCTGTCACACCGCCCTCAGACTATGTTTTATCGTTAAGCCACAAGGATGCCACCAGAGCAGCATCCTTGGTAAGCGCTGCATGCGCAAGCAGATGGGCGAGCTCCTTGCGATCAACGCAGGTATACGAACTTACTTCTCCATCTTGATTGGTGGGCACAAAGTCCTGCGGCAGTGTCAGCGAAAAAGCGTAAAGGCGCTCTCGCCGAAAGTAAGCCCATGGACTGTTTGCAGCCTCGATACATTGGATGTGGAAGCGCCGCAGTGGTTTTAAACCCGCTTTCGCAAGCACATGTTCACGAACTTCGGGACTTACACCGGCCTCTTCCCAGCATTCACGCCACAGGCAGTGCTCAATGCTTTCGCCTGCGCTTAAACCGCCTGCGGCCATGTTGTCGAGCATACCCGGATCGCTATCTTTGGCCATCGAGCGACGCGCAAGCCACATGGCATCGCCGTCCGCTCGCAAGCCATTAACATGGACTGCCTCAGTCCAAAAACCAAAGTGTCTTGCAACAATACGTTCAAGCCTGAATTTGGCTTGATCTGAACCAGGTGAGTATATGTCAAAATACTCCCCACGCCAGGCAGGAAGGCGCCCTTCGCGATACCAGCCCTGCGTCAGTTCTTGGAAATCCCTTTCACGTTGACTACCATGGCGCAATTCGGGATGAAAGCAGGGCAGGTCAAACGGCTTATTGCTAAGTTTCACCAGTTCTGCATCAACAAGATCAACAAGTAAATCCTTTGGCACAAGTGCCATCGGCTCCATCTCAGCCATCCAGCGAACGGGCTCAAAAGCGCAATCGTCTAAACCCACTTCGCCGGTTTTAGCTGCGACGCTCTTTGGCACTTTGTGCCTCGATACGACGTGTAATCACCCATTGTTGAGCGATCGAATACATATTGTTGACAAGCCAGTAAAGCACTAAGCCCGATGGGAAGAAAAAGAACATCACCGAAAACACGATCGGCATAATCATCATCAGCTTAGCCTGCACTGGATCGGGTGGGGTGGGGTTGAGTTTGGTCTGAATAAACATGGTGACAGCCATCAAAATTGGCATTAAGCCAATCGGTACACCAAAGTAAGTCCCAAACAATGTATCCGGCGCAGCCAGGTTATCCAGATAAAGGAAAGGTGCAAAACGCATTTCGCTTGAGGCAAGCAGTACCCAGTACAAGGCGATAAACACTGGAATTTGCACGACGATCGGTAAGCAGCCTCCCAGTGGGTTAATCTTTTCTTCTTTGTAAAGTTCCATCATCGCTTGATTCATCCGAATCCGATCATTACCGTATCGTTCGCGTATGGCCATCATCCTTGGGGTGACCGCCTTCATCCTTGCCATCGACTTGTAGCTTGCTGATTGCAAAGGAAAAAATAGGGACTTAATGATCACCGTGAGCAGGATAATGGCAACTCCCCAGTTATTGCTGAGGCTATGCATTTGCTCGAGCAACCAGAAAATCGGCTTTGCAAACATTGAAAGCCAGCCATAGTCGACCGCCAACTCTAGACCCGGTGCAATCGCCGAGAGCATGCGCTGATCCTGAGGGCCAACCAGTAAACGTGCAACCGTGCTAAGGCTTGCACCTGGTGCAAGCTCCGCGAATCGTTCTAGCGCTCCAACACTGTAGAGCACAGGATTGCCTTCCACTCGCCTTGTGAAATATTCACGCTGCCGCTGATCTTGGGGTAGCCAGGCAGCGATAAAGTGATGTTGGATTAACCCAAGCCACCCATCGGAGGCTTGCTTAACATGATCAGCCTTGCCTTTTTCGATACTTGCGAAATCTACTTTTTGGAATTTTCCCTGGTCGGTGTAAACCACCGGCCCTGTGTAAGTGCTGTAAAACTGTGATTCGCCAGCAGGTGGCTTGCTATCACGCAATAACTGCCGATAAGCAATAGGTGCTAGGGACGTTGAACCCAGGTTTTGCACGGTTTCTTCAATCTTGATGACATAGTCATCTGCTCCAAGTTGGTAACTTCGCCTGACTTTTAGCTCGCCTTCGCTTGCTTCGATCACTAATCCTGAGCCGCTTTGTTCAACAAGTTCAAACCGCGACTGGTGGGTTGGAAAACGCTTGTCGCTTTGCGCGCTGATCCAACCTTGTTGGGCAAGGTAATGATTTTGACCCTCTTGGTTCAGTAAGACGACGTTTTTACTGGGTTCATTAAGCTCGCGTTGGGTCAGTAACTCACTGCGCACAACCTGCCCACCCTCTGGGGTAATGGCAAGCTTAAGAACCTTGTTCTGCAAAACCCATACTTCGCCCGCAGATTTTGTTCCAGCTTCTTTGGACTTTGCATCACTTTGGGCTTTTACTGTGCCGGCTGATGTCGCTTGCGTATTAGTACTGCTCGCCGCTGTCGTAGCGCCTGGAATTTGCGCCTTATCGGCACTGGCAGCAGCCGTGCCCGCTTGAGGAACCTCGCTGGCAGCAGGTTTGGCTTCGGGCAGTTGCGAGCCATTTGTTGCACTTGCAGTTTTCTCACTGGGCGGTGCAAAAAAACCTGGCTGCCCCTGATGCCGTTGCCAAGCATCCCATAAAAAAAATAAGGAAGAGAAAAAAATCACCCAAAGAATCGTGCGTTGAATTTGTTGTTGCATAGTGGTTTCTACAAGAATCCTTAGTGGCTAAGAGGCGCCATGTTTATCTGCCTCTTTTTTCGATGTCGGCTCTTCGGCAGGCTTTGTACCATGAGATAGCGCTCGCGCCGGGACCTCATCAATACCGCCGGGGTGAAAGGGATGACAGCGACAAATCCGCTTCAAGCTGAGATAAGCCCCCTTGACCGCGCCATGTTTATGCAGGGCTTCTTTTGCGTACGCTGAACAATTCGGCAGAAAGCGGCAAGAGGGTCCAAGTACTGGTCGAATGCTGTACTCATAAACGAGAATGATCGAGAGCCCAATTGTCTGGCCGCATCGGTCCAAAGCAAGGCTCGCCTGTTCAAGCCTACGGTGAATGCTCAGGGACTTGCCAGTGATCCTCATTGGGTACTCAACGCTGACACAAGCTTTGCCAGAGTTCGTTTAAACTTTGCCAATAATGTTTTTTTCGCTGCCTCGTGCTGAGCGTGTGGGGCTTAGCATGCTCAAACTTGCTAAATTCTCGGTCAAGGCGTAGCAAAAAGTTATCGCAAGGGTTGTTCAGTGGAGGCTCAACGCTGGCGAGTTTAAGCTGGCGAAAACTTTCTTTCGCAATGCGCCTTATACGATTTCGTTCAACAGCCAGCGGTACTAAACGCTTTGCGATGCTAATCATTAGCGTCGGTTTGGGATACACGATCTGGGCTAAGCCAGCAAGTGCCTCCACACGCGTGCTGAGCACAACTTCCTTGATATCGTTGGACCGAGGGACCATCCTATCGATGTGATGCAAACTCCACGGACCGCATCGTGTAAGCCTACGTAGTCGCTTGGGCGAAGACATCGAACCACACTAACTTTCTTGCCCGGGAACTAACACTCACACGGCTAAACGCTTGCGTCCCTTGGCGCGGCGCGCTCTTATCACGGCTTTCCCGCCGCGTGTCTTCATACGAACCAAAAATCCATGTGTGCGTTTACGACGAGTGACCGAAGGCTGGTAGGTGCGCTTCATGACAAATCCATGTTTTTAATGTGAAAAG
>JALQWJ010000146.1:4423-4680 GCA_023258775.1 Burkholderiaceae bacterium
TCTGTCAATTAGCTAATCCAGCGCTTGCAACATTGAGGCGAGCTTAAGCCGGTGCCAAACGGGTAAACTAGTTGGGTTCTAAGCCTTGCGCAAGGCTTTTGCGTTGTTTATTCACCCGCTTTGCCATCTTCTTTGCCATCTTTTAAGCCTGCTCATTCAGCCTGCACCATGCCATCCGATGTCGTTGAGCTCATTGATGCTTCACAAAATCCCCATGGAGAAGCGCATGCTTGAGCACTGGCTACGTTGTCTTGAAC
>JALQWJ010000147.1 GCA_023258775.1 Burkholderiaceae bacterium
AAGTCGCGACACCTTGCTGGTCGACCATACGCCGATCGACTATTTGGATTTTGCATCGCCAGTTTCAGGCCTCGGATCCAAAATGGGACTTGACGCCACAAATAAATGGCCTGGGGAGACCCAACGCGAGTGGGGCCAACCCATCAGCATGGATGCAGCTGTGCGTCAAAAAATGGCAAATGTATTGAACGGGCTCGGAATCACTGCCTAAGTCCCAGCCACTGCTTAGTCCAGCGCCTGACCACTTCCTTAGTCCAGCGCAGAACCACTGCTTAAGTCCAGCACCGCGCAATCGCTAAGCTGCTAAGCTTATCCGGTTGCCACAATAACGCGTAGAAGGTTGTCAACAGCCTGTCTCGCTGCCGGCGCTTTCGGGTGGTTGATCATAAGGCTGAAACTATAACGCTGGCCGCTCCGAGCTTCGATATAACCCGCAAGGGAGCGGACTTGGTTGAGCGTGCCGGTTTTGAGCCACAAGTGACCACGAAAACCTGGCTCGCTCAAGCGTCGCTTCATCGTACCGTCAATACCTGCCACCGGAAGGCTATCCCGAAACATCGTTGCCATTGGTAAGCGCTGGGCGAGTTGAAGAATCTTGCTTAGATCCCTTGGACTAAGTCGTTCATGCCGCGACAAGCCCGAGCCGTTTTCAATCACTAATGACGACAAGAACACATGCTGGCTCTGAAGCCAAAGGCGCAACCTTTCCCACGACGCTTGCACGGTGGCAGGCACTAATCCCTGCGCCGACAATTGCAACCACAAATGTCTCGAAAGCAAGTTGTTGCTGAGCTTGTTGACGTCCATCACGACATCAAGCAGCGAATTGCTTGATGTCCATAACAGCAGTTCAACTGGCGCAAGGGCGGCCGCGCCGTCGGCGCGTCGGGCGTGACCAAGCCAGCTGCCACCCTGTTCAAGCCAGGCGGCGCGAAACAGGCGTTCGGCGAACTCGACAGTTTCGGGGTAGGCAATATAACGTTCTCCTCGACCGCAAGCAGTTGGCCAATTGCCCTCCAGGACAAGTTTTCTCGCGTTTGCAGTGAATTCAGGATCAAAGTGAAAAGAAAGCGTCGCATCCCGGCAAGTCCCCTGGGGCTTTCGCAGCCGGTCAATAAGTTCTAGATCGTGAAGCGGTGGATCAAGACTGGGTTTTTGGCCACCGCCCCAGATCAACTTGACTGATCTGAAATTCATATCCGTTGCGATTGGCGCAACGTTATAGGGTTGCTGCCACTCGCCATCAATCGGTGTAACTTGCGACACTTCGCCTGCATAAAGTGAAGCATCAAGCAACAAGTCGCCTTGAATCTCGTTCAAACCTGCAGCTTTCAGCGCGGCAAGCATGCTTCGCAAGTCTTCGATCAAGAGTTTTGGGTCACCACTTCCACGCAAGACCAAATCACCGTGTAAGACACCCGCAATCGGTTTGCTCGTTGCCCGCCAACTGGTTTTCCAGCGAAAATCTGGCCCAAGCAGTTGCAAAGCTGCGAAGCTGGTCAAAAGTTTCATGGTCGATGCAGGGTTCATCGCTTCATCGGCACGGTGTGCCCAACGAAGCGGTGGCCTTTGCGCTGACAAGCGCTGATGCCCTGGAAACCGGTGTTGCCCGGAAAGCGCACCCGATTGCCCTGCTTCGTTTGATGCTTCGATCGGTTCAAGCACTAAACCAATGGCTGAGCGAGGCAACTGCAAGCTCTTTTCGACATGGTCAAACCATTGAGCGAGCGCCGCATCTTGTGTCTGCGCCTTTGCCACAGTCAAAATGCCAACCATGATCGAAGCTGCTAAGACACGCAAACTTCGAGAAGATCTCATCAAAGTCAAAAGGAAACTTAGCATGCGACTCAACAATCGCCACATCATCGTGACGGGCGGAGCCCAAGGTATCGGTCTCGCCTGTGCGCTTCGTTTTGCAAGCGAGGGGGCAAAGGTTTTAGTTGTGGACAAGCAAGAGGCACCAGACCTTGATCGTGCATCCGAAGATCTGGCACAAGAAGATGCTGAATCCAAACGTCTCGTAAACATGGAACCTGATCCTTATCAAGTGGCGTCAAACATTGAATGGTTGCAGGCCGATGTCGCGGATCGATCAACAGCGAAGGCAGCGTTAGCCATGGGGATAAGGCTTTGGGGTCGGGTCGACGGATTATTGAACAATGCCGGGATTATCCACGGCTGCCACTTCCTCGAGCTCAAGGACGAGGACTTTGATCGTGTCCTGAATGTGAATTTGCGCAGTTATTTCATTTTCAGCCAGGTCATTGCGATGCACATGGTCGCCGAAGGGATACAGGGCGCCATTGTCAACATGTCAAGTGTCAATGCGCTATTGGCGATCCCCGATCAGTTGCCTTATGCGGTTTCGAAAGGTGGCGTCAATCAACTCACCCGCGTGAGCGCTATGTCGCTCGCTGAACACGGCATCCGGGTCAATGCCGTTGGCCCGGGAACGATCGCCACTGAGTTAGCTCGTAAAGCAGTGATGCAATCCGAACAAGCGAGACGCAAGATTCTTTCGCGAACGCCACTTTTGCGACTTGGAGAACCTGATGAAGTGGCTCAGGTTGCGTCATTCTTGATGAGTGAGCAAGCGTCTTACTTGACCGGGCAGATTATTTACCCCGACGGTGGTCGGATGGCGTTGAATTACACCGTGCCGCAGCCAGATTAAACTGCCAGACTCGATCCGCTGGACGTTGGATCTTCGGACTTTGGACCGATCCCACTGACATTGGGCCCTGTTCTACGGACTTTCAACCGATCCCACTGATATTGGATTTATGCCGCTCGCTTTCGCCTCAATCGGCATCCTGGGGTCTTCGGTGAACGAGAACAGGCACACCGCTGTGAGTGAGCACCTTTTGGGTCTCGCTTCCCAACAGCAGTGCAGCAAGGCCCTTACGTCCGTGCGATGCCATAAAAATTAGATCGCAGGCCTCGTCCTCAGCGACATCGATGATCGTCTCCCAGACGCTGGTATCAAGCTTTGTAAGGGTTTTGCAATCAACCTGCAAGTCATCAGCCCGCGCCTTGACCGAGGCAAGCAGCCGTTCTGAAGCTTGCACGACAGCCTTTTCATATTCAGCATCGGTGAAGGGCGCAGCAATAGGCATTTCGGCAAAGGCAGGCGGGACAAAAGGCATTTGGATATTCAACGCAAGCACCTTCGCGCCAGTTTCTGCGGCGAGATTGAGCGCAGCGTCGACTGCGGCCTCAGAAGGTTCGGATCCGTCGGTTGGAATAAGAAAGTGCTTGTACATAGCAAACTCCTGAACAGGCTGCTTCAGCCTTTTTGGTTCACGACAAAAGGTCGAATCAAGTGAATGTACGGTCGTTCCATCTGGATATCAAGTCAAGCTCGACGCCACGTCACGGTTAAACGCCTCAACTAGGCCGCAAAACTCAGCGAGCGCTAAATCGCTAAAGTCCAGATGAGTGACCAAGCGTAGCGGTCGCCGGTTTAGTAGCGCAACGCCATGAGTCATCAAGTGGTTGGCAAGTCGATCCAAACCCGCAGGATTCCTACCTGGAGACACCCAAACCATATTCGTCGCTACGCTGACATCAAGACCTGGGACGGTTTTAAGCGCCTCGCCAATTGCTTTCGCTCGGCGATGGTCATCGGCAAGTCCCTCGACGTGATAATCAAGTGCGTAGTTACCCGCTGCCGCCAGCACACCAGCCTGGCGCATCCCGCCACCAAGCATTTTGCGAATTCGATGCGCCTTGCTCATTAAGGACTTTGAACCAAGCAAAACCGAACCCGCAGGCGCGCCCAAGCCTTTAGACAGACAAACCGAGACCGAATCGAAATGTTTTGTAATTTCCCTAGCAGAAATGCCCTGAGCTATAGCGGCGTTAAAAAGTCTTGCTCCGTCGAGGTGGGTTGCCAACCCCCTCTCGCTCGCAAATAATGTCGCCGCTTCAATGTAAGTTTGTGACATCACCTGCCCGCCAAAGGTGTTTTCAAGCGCCAATAGCCGTGTACGAGCAAAGTGCGGATCATCAGGTTTGATTGCTGAGGAAATGCGTTCTAGTGCGATCGATCCGTCAGCAGCCTGCTCCAGTGGTTGCGGCTGAATGCTGCCCAAAACGGCTGCACCGCCTGCCTCGTATTTGTAAGTATGAGCAAGTTGCCCGACCAGATATTCATCGCCACGTTCGCAATGGGCCATCAGAGCACATAGATTTGACATGGTTCCGGTTGGCATAAAAAGCCCAGTTTCGAATCCAAGATCGGCTGCAAGACGTTCTTGCAAGCGATTAATGCTCGGATCATCACCAAAAACATCATCACCAGTAGGTGCTGCTGCCATCGCTTGCAGCATCCCCAATGTTGGCCTAGTGACAGTATCACTGCGCAAATCGATCTCGATTGGGGCGACTGTGCCTGCCGCTTGTGTTGCGCCCTCAATAACTTGTCCGTACATCGCCTCTCCTTGGGTGCAATGGCTCGAAAGTTCAAATGCTAGCCTGATCCCCGTATACGCACCATGGTCAAGACTTGAAAAACGACGCTGACATCCGTATTATTAGCACTCACAACGGTTGAGTGCTAGCAAGCGACTGGGTCAAAGACGGTCTTGCAAGAGCCCTCAATCTAGACCTCGAAAAATTTATTGTCTCAACCCATAGGAGCTTATACGCA
>JALQWJ010000148.1 GCA_023258775.1 Burkholderiaceae bacterium
GGCTTAAAGCCAGCCAGCCTTTTTAAAGCGTCTATACAAGAGCCCGGAAACAAGACCAATGGTTGCGAGTGCTCCAGGATAGCCATACGTCCAGGAAAGCTCCGGCATATGTTCAAAATTCATACCCCAAATGCCCGCTAGTGCGGTTGAGGCGGCGAAAATTGCAGCCCACGCCGCAAGTCTTTTTGTGACTTCGGTTTCATCGATTGTGACAAGCGATAAATTCATCTGTGTTGCTGTTGTGATGCCGTCGCGGAGTGATTCAAGATTCATCACAGTGCGTGCAAGGTGATCATGCACGTCGCGAAAGTATTCTTGGACTGAGTAGCAAACCGGCGGTACTCGGCCACCGTGCAGCTTACCGATGAATTCAAGTAAAGGAAGCGCTGCATGCCTCAAAATGGTTGATTGTTGTTTTAATTGAAACAAACGGCCGATCTGTGCACGTGCATTCTTTTCCTGAAAAATCGATGTTTCGATCGATTCGAGCTCATCCTGGAGTGCTTGGGTGATCTCGAAGTATTGATCAACAACATGGTCAAGGATCGCATAAAAAACATAACCAGGTCCGAGCTTTAAAAGATGCGGTTCATCTTCACAGCGACGACGGACACCAAGAAAATCCTGTTCACTTCGAGAGCGCAAAGACAATATGAATTGCTGATTGACAAAGATATCAATCTCGCCGACTGAGATTTCACCCGCGTTGTAGTGAAGCAGTTGGATAACCGAAAAAAGCGTTGACCCATACTCTTCGAGCTTGGGTCGTTGGTGACCGTTTTGCGCATCTTCGATGGCCAGGGGGTGAAGTGCGAAATGTGCTTGAAGCTTTTCGATCTCATCGGGTTGTGGATCTTTTAGTGCAATCCAAAGAAATGCTTCGGCTTCAGACGAAGCTACAGGAAGTTGATCAAGCTCAATGGCTTTAAGGCGCTGGCCTGCGGCATAGACTGCTCCATTAACTAGCATGCTAACTCCATCGCAGAACCAAAAAATGGTCAGGTAAGTTTTATGACGACTTTTACGGCATCATTCGCGACGCAACAATAGCAAGGGTCCTGCACCGTCGACAAGTACCCACTTAGCCATATCACCGCTTGCACGATGTAAGTTGACAAAGTCTGCGGCGCGCAAAACGACTTGTTCGCCGGCTTGAGGCAAGCGATCTTCAGTGACAGCTTTTCGATAAAAGGAAAACGACGGTGCTCTCAACTGAAAACTCACGGTTGTTTGTTGTCCGGCGCTTTGGGCAAGCGCCTTGACCGGTGTTTGTAGTACCTGGCCTAGTGCAGGCAGCAACACAAGGCAGACGCCTGCTTGCATAGCAAAGCCGAAGTAAAGCCAACGATTAAGCACAGCTTTGCTGAGCATGGCAAAGCCGAGCGCACCGAAGGCAAGGACGATGATTAATTGTTGAGCGATACCCCAATTTGTGTGTACTAAGCCATGCTCGATCAGTGCACGATAAAACTGATTGCCCGATGGGTTCTGAATCGTTAAGACCAAGATCGGATGTAAAGCAGCAATTGCAACAAGCATCAAGCCCCCAAGGGTGCAAGTGCTGAGCCAGCTTGCCCGTGGCAGCTGAGGTGATAAGGCTGCAACAATGAGCAAGGGTAAGAGTGAATACATCGCGTAGTGTGGAAGCTTGGTGGCAACCACACTGAAGACGGCAAGCATGCCCAGGCTATGACTTAGCAAACCAAGTGCTTGTGTGCTCAGTCTTTGATCAAGCCGATCTGCGCTAACCAGCCTTTGTGGCCGCAAGCGCCAGAGATTGCTGATCAACATAGGTGTAAAGGGCAAGCAAAGTACAAAAAGCATCGCCAGGGTGTAGAACCATGACCCTGTATGGCCTTCCATCGCTTGTACGGTTCTTCCGAAATGATGCTTGCCGAATAATCCATGTAAAAAATCATTCGAAAATCGCCAGTAGGCATAGCCATACCAGGGAAGGCTAATTGCAAACCAGGCAAAGCACGCCATGGCATCGGAGAAGCTCCAGCGCAAGGCCTGCAGGTTTCGACGCACAAGACAATAACCAAGCACCACGAAAGCTGGCGCAAGCAGTCCAATCAGCCCCTTGGTGAGTAATGCGAGGGCAGAGCATATCCATGCAGCACGCAAAAACATTTTAGCCTTTGCCAATGATTCGGCACCAAGGTCCTTGCCTTCACAAAGTCTGATGGATTCAATCAGGCAACAAGAGCAGGCGGTCAACCATAAGTAGAGCAATGCGTCGGCTGTTGCGGCATGCCGCATCACAAGCGGGCCAAAACAACTGCTTAAGAGCGTGAACACAACAAGCGCAGATTCGGTGTGTTTACTCCATTGGAAGGTAAATCTTGCGGCAATCCAGGCGCTTGCAAGGCCAGCGATTAAAGAACTCATTCGCGCACCGACTTCTGACTGCCCAAGCAGTGACATCGACAGCGCTTGTAACCAATAGACAAGTATTGGTTTGTCGAATCGTGGGTTTCCGTTTAAAAAAGTGAATCCAAAATCGCCGCTTTCAAGCATTTCCCGAGTTGCTTCAGAAAAAGCTCCCTCATCAACATCAAACAATGGGGTCATACCCATGCCAATAAGGCTAAAGAAAAAGCAGGCGCAAGCAAGCAAGGCTATCCTGAAGCTGATGGGTTTATCCATCGTCTGAGGCCAGGCGCTGGCGCCAGTTCAGCGAGTGAGCGGGGCAGACCTTAGTCCGCCGCCTTCCGTCGCATCCTGATCGGCATTTGCGAGACCGCCTTCGATAACACGCCGAATCGAATAAGTGCGTGCTGTCGCAGTCGACGATTGATTTCGCACCACGAACTCTGCGAGCACGCCCGTACACATCAAATGAATGCCCGATAGGATCAGCAAAACCCCGAGCATCAGCAAGGGTCGCGTGCCGATTGATTCAGCGAGGAATACCTTGAGCGTTGCCAGCCAAAGCAGAATCCCGCCGCCGGTTAAAAACATCGGTAGACCGATCGCACCGAAAAAGTGGGCAGGTCGGCCAGAAAATCTGAGGAAAAAAATAACGGTCAGTAAGTCGACAAGAACGCGATATGTTCTCGAAATACCGTACTTCGATTGACCAGCCGTTCTGGCGCGATGATTCACCGACACATAACAAAGTCGGTCCGGGCTGGTGACAGTGGCCAGCCAGATCGGGATAAAGCGATGCATCTCGCCGATGAGCCGAATCTGTTTGAGTACTGCTGCGCGATAAAGCTTGATACCACAGCCCAAGTCGATCGATTGCACGCCAGTCGAAATGCTGATGAACCAATTTGCAATCCGCGAGGGTAGTTTGCGTGCCAAGAATTGATCCTGTCGGTGCTCGCGCCATCCGGCAACAAGGTCAAGATTCTCCTGGCGCAGCTTGGCTAGCATCGGTAGGATATCTTTTGGATCGTTTTGCATATCACCATCAAGCGTGGCGATGAACTCGCCTTGACACGCATCGATCCCTGCTTGCAGCGCGGCGGTTTGCTTGAAGTTCTTGGAAAGTTGCAGGATGCGAGCCTGGGGTACATCTTCAATCGCCCTTGCAAGTTCGCTTAGGGTCGCGTCACGACTGCCGTCATCAACAAGGATCAACTCCCAGGGTTGGGCATCATGTCGCAATTGTTCAACCAACTCTCGGCACGCATGGAAAGCGATTTCTTGTTCATTAAAAAATGGAACGACTACGGAGAGAAGTCCTGGTGACACTTGCTGATTGAATTCGGATAAATGGCTCATGGGCGGTTTGGAAGGGTTGAACGACGCGTGCTATACCACTGAAGGCATTGTAAAGAGGCCAACAATAAAGCCAACACGACTGCTGCTTCGCGGCTATGCGAGGGCGGAAGCGGTGTAAGTAAAAGCGCAATTGCGAGAAGTAATCGGCTAAGCGAACTAAGCCAGGCACGCTTGGGTAAGCGATGGGCTTGCCTTAGGGTCAGGCGAGCGCTCAGGAAGCCGATGAACACACCCAGGCCAATACCGACAAGGACATCAGCGGGCCAGTGCGCCCCACTTGCAATTCTTGCAAGACCGACGCCAAACACCATCATAAGAAGAGGGATCAGGACCTTACTTCGATCGGCGCGATTCAGATCTAAAGAAACCAACAATCCAAAAACAATTGCGATCGTCATGCTGTGTCCCGAAGGCATCGCGTGTTGACTCAGACGCTCACCGATAACATGCAATTCATCTGGCATCAGTGCTGCAGGTCGAACTTCGTTAAAACCGAGTTTTAGCAGACGAATAGTCATGGCCCCCAAAATTGTTGCTAAAGCGAGTGCAAACACTGCAACTGCCTCGCGGGTCATCATGAGTACCAAGAAGGCGGCGCCAAGAAAGTGTCCAAATAGATTGAAGCACCGCCATAGCTCATCGGGGTAACGAACCGTAAGTCCTTGAACCCTTTGCATGAGCTCAATCTGGGGGCCACTCAGCAAAAAACCCAAGCCAATAAATAGTCCGGCAAGACTTAGGATGAAGTAGGGCTGGTCAAAATTCAGCGAAAACTTTTGCTTGGTCACATTCGTCGCTCAGGATATCCCGATGATAAGACCTTTCAAAGTTGGCTAAGCCTTTGCCCTGAAACCCTCATAATCCCTTAATTAAGTATCACAAAGGATTT
>JALQWJ010000149.1 GCA_023258775.1 Burkholderiaceae bacterium
CAAATGTATGCTAGTGCTTAGCAATGATTGTTTTAGCCTCAACTTAAGGAGACCATGATGTCAACCGACAAGCAACAAGAATCGCTGGCCTTAATGCAATGGATTAGCAGCCAGCACGACCGTCGTGCCTTTCTACAACTCAGCGCTGCAGGTGCCTCAATTGCATCGTTGGGCACGACTGCAGCATTCGCGCAGACCGCCACTCAAGGTATCGAAAAAGATCAGATCGTTCTAGGTCATATTGGTGACTTGTCGGGTCCGCTGGTTTCTTTGTCAAAGCCCTCTGTCAACGGCATGCGTATGCGGGTAAAGGAAATCAATGATCAGGGCGGCATCAACGGTCGCAAGATTAAGCTCAATGTTGAGGATTCGGGCTATGACCCGAAAAAAGGCGTTCTTGCGGCGCAGAAGTTGCTGACCCAAGACAAGGTTTTTGCCATGATCGGTACCTTGGGCACTGTCATCTCACTGCCCACGATTCAACTCTGTCTACAGCGCGGTGTGCCCCATTTGTTTCCAATTACAGCGCACCATGGTAATTATGAGCCCTTTAACAAGCTCAAGTTTGCATCCTTTCCCCCCTATCCCGAGACTACCGCGGCAGGTCTTAAAGAGATGCTGCGCCAGAGAAACGTCAAGCGCATCGGCATTCTTTATCAGGACGACGAATTTGGTCTTGAGATTTTGCGCGGAACCGAAATGGCGCTTAAAACGATGCCAGGAACCGAGTTGGTTGAAAAGACATCGTATAAGCGCGGTGCAACCGATTTTTCCTCGCAAATGCAAAAGCTTTTAGCTGCCAAAGTCGAATTTATTGTCTTGGGGACGATTATTCGCGAAACCATCGGCGCGATTGCGACTGGGCGGAAAATGGGCTACGCAGGAGACTTTTTCGGATCGTCGGCAGCGTATATGCCAACGGTTGCCAAGGCGGGTGGCAAAGTGGTAGAGGGTTTTTATGCGATGTCTGAAGCACCCACACCTTATCGCGACGATCCCAAAAACAACAAGCTTTTGAATGATTGGATGGATCGTTATAAAATAGAATACAAAGAGGATGCGGACCTCTGGTCGGTTGTTGGCTGGGTCCTGATTGATATGTTTGCCAAGGCTGCTGAAAAGGCGGGGGCAGGCCTGAATACCGATAGTTTCATTAAGGCGCTCGAATCTAATCCCTATCCACGTACCTTCCTGGGCACGCCGGACTACGCCTGGGGCCCTGACAAGCGGCTTGGCAATACGCAAATGCGTATTGCGCAAATCCAAAATGGTCGTTGGGTCACGATCAGTGACTTTATCAAGGGATGATTTAGCTAACGATGTAGCTTGCTGCTCCGGTTGAGAGCAGCAAGCCCTCATCGTTATGCAACTCCATTTGGGTGGACGCGATACGCCCACCGATTCGAGTTACTTTGGCACTTGCCACGAAATACTTGCCAAGCCCCGGACGCAGATAGTCGATCCTAAGATCGATCGTTCCAACTTTTGAAAATCGAGCGATCACTTGCTGTGCCGACTCACCGGGATGCTTATCGGCAATGCCGATCATCACAGCGCATCCACCGGTTGCATCAAGGGTGGCCGAGATCACGCCGCCATGCAAACGTCCGTAGGCAAAGTGACCGACGAGATCAGATCGCATGTCAAATCGAATCTGGGTTTGATCAGACCGCAGTTGCAGCACAGAAAGTCCGAGGACCTGATTAAAGGTGATGTGTTTTTCGAAAATTTCTATCAATGCCTTTTCAAAGGCTTGTTGTTCCGAGGCGGAGCGTCGCATGAGTGCTGACCTTATCGACCCTTAAAGTTTGCCGGGCGCTTTTCAAGAAATGCAGCGATACCCTCGCGGCAGTCCTCGGTTGTTGCTGCCTGCGCCTGAAGTTCAGCTTCGCGATCGAGTTGCTCGCTGAGGCTTGCACCATGGCTTTGATTCATCGCTGCCTTAATAAGCGCATAGGCCTGAGTGGGCATCGACGCCAGGAAGTGGCCAAGCTTCAGGCTTTCAGCTGCCAATTCGGCATCGGGCACAACTTTATAAACAAGCCCAATACGCTCAGCCTCTTTGGCGGGCATCTTCTCTGCAAGCATCACCAGAGCACGCGCCTTCGCATCGCCGACAAGTCGGGGTAAGAACCATGTGCTGCCTGCATCGGGGATGAGCCCAATCTTTGTGAAGGCTTGTAAAAAGCTAGCCGATTCAGCACAAATAATGATGTCACCCGCCATGGCGAGACTCATGCCAGCACCCGCGGCTATACCGTTAACCGAGGTGACAATGGGCTTGGGCATCTGACGCATGCGTTGAATCACGGGATTAAACACAAGCTTTAGCTTATCTGCGACATGCGGTGCTGACTTCGCCTCGGCGCTATGCGCTTCTGCCTGAGCCGCTGAACGAGGTGCTCCTGCCTGAGCCTCGCTAGGTGCAAGCGCGCTCGTTGCAAGATCTGCCCCAGCGCAAAAACCACGGCCTTCCCCAGTGATCAAGATGGCACGCACGCTTGAATCGGATTGTGCTTTTGCAAGCGCTGCATCGAGATCACGCATTAAATCGTCGGTCATCGCATTGAGTACTGAAGGGCGATTGAGTCGAATCGTAAGCAATGCCTGATCTTGAGTAATCAATAGATTTTGACTTTGTATCATGTTGTTGATCCTGATTAATAATTAAAAACGATTAAACAATAATCCAAAAAACAATAGTCCAAAAACAATAGTCCAAAAAAGCGCAGAACAATTAAGGCATCACGCCGAGTTGACGGCATGCAAGTTCATGCATGATTTCATCGGCACCGCCCCCAATCATCATGACTTTGACTTCACGATAAATGCGTTCGCTTGCACTCGATCGCATGAATCCCTGCCCACCGAGCACTTGAATCGCTTCATCTGCGACATCGCGCATACAGCGCGTTGCTGCATTTTTTAGCAGTGCGATTTCCCCTGCATTAGCGCGTCCTTGATCCATTGCTTCGCAAAGTCGACGCGCCCAGTGTACGCAGGGCAGTATCGACTGAAGCATCTTTGAAAACTTATGACGAATGGCCTGGTGCTGAATCAGCGATTGTCCGAAGCTTTGTCGCGACCATGCCCATGAAAGTGATTCTTCCACACAGACCGAGGCCATGGCGAGCGCTTGCACGGCCATCAAAAGCCGCTCTGCATTGAAGTTTTGCATGACGAGCGGAAATCCGCGATGGAGTTCGCCGACTAGTGCGTCGTGCGGCAGAAAGACATTGTCAAAAAATAGAGCCGCTGTGTCGGAGCAAAGCCAGCCTGTCTTCTCCAGGGCATGTTTGCTGATACCTTGCGCATCACCAGGGACTGCAAAGAGCGAGATGCCTTGTGAACCCCTCATGCCTGTCCTCGCGGCAACAAGCAAAAGATCTGCACGCATCCCTGATGTGATATAAATTTTGCTACCGTTAAGTGCCCAACCACCCTCGGTTGCAACCGCGCGAGTCTGCAATGCGGCAACGTCCGAACCCCCCGACGCCTCTGTGATACAAAGCGATCCGATAAGCTCACCAGCGAGCAATCGGGGAAGAAACTCGGACTGAATTCGCGTCGATCCGGCAACCGCTAAAGGCCAAACCATAATGCTATGGCTCATCAACCCTGCAATAACGCCACCTGCGCCTGCCTGACTCAGCCCCCAAGTGACCAGTGCTCGTGACCAACTGTCCGCGGGCGTACCGCCAAAGGCTTCCGGAAAGCCGAGGCTTGTAAGCCCTAATGCACCGGCCTCGCGATGCAGTTCTTTTGGGAGCATGCCTTCCCGCTCCCATCGATCAAGGTTTGGCTTAATCGATTGTTCGACAAATCGCAAGCTGCTTTTATAAATCGCACGATGCTCATCGGTTTGATCAGACCACTGTAAGGGATCGAGCGCGGCAAGGCTTTGACGGGGAAGCTCCATCGACTCAGCAATTCGTATCAATTTTTACTAAAACCTGGCCCGCTGCAACCTGTTGTTGGTCTTGTACCGCTACATCAATAATTCGACCTGCTTGTGGCGCATCAATATGGTGTTGGATTTTCATCGCTTCAATGTGTAAGAGCGTTTGATATTGTGAAACGATGTCGCCAGGGCTCATTGCAAGACTTAAAACCCGTCCGTGCATGCGGCTTCGAATGCTGATGATGCCACTAGCTGACTCAGATTTCTTGTTCGCATGAGACATAGCAAGTTCGACGCTGTCAGCAAAACCCATGGCGTCGACCTGCCAGCACCTGCCATCGGATCTGCACAGCATGTCGATCCGCCGCCCGGCAACTTCCAGGCAGTAAAGCCCATCGTCGCGCACGGTGAGTCGTACGCGTTGCCAGCTTGGTGCTTTGGCCTCGCCAATCGACATGAACCAGCAATTGCTCGAAGCGCTACGAACTTCAATCCGCAACCGACGGTCCTGACGTTGGGCATGAAGCTCAAGGACTTGGCTTAGCAACGAGCCGCCATCAGCCAGCTTTCCGCTGCTTTGAAATCCTGCAAGGGTGCCGTGCGCAAAACCAGTG
>JALQWJ010000014.1 GCA_023258775.1 Burkholderiaceae bacterium
TGGCTGTTGCGAGGCAGGTGATCGCAACCGTGTGCCTGGACGAGTGCTTCAACTGCTATGGGTAGATCCTGAAGTCCGAAACCAGGTCGGGTTGTCACCGCGAGATGGACATAATCAAGCAACTGATCGTAGTGCTTCCAGCTCGCAAGATTTCTTAGCTGGTCAGCCCCAAGAATCATGACACGTCGCTTCTCCGGGTGTTCGAGGGCTAAATCTTTAACAGTATCAATACTGTAGGTAGGCTGTTTGCTTGCTTCAAAGCGCTCGATCTCTCTTGTATCGATGTCAAAGTAAGATCGATCAGCATTAGCGATCAAACAATTCAACATGGTCAGACGCTGGGTGTTGTCCGCGCGGCGTATGGCGCTGCTGGCTTGCTCAGCTTGCTTTTGCCACGACTGTCCTGTTGGCATTAGCTGAATTCGATCGAGTGCAAGGGCAAGTTTTGCAGCATGTGCAAGGGCAAGATGTCCCAGATGAGGCGGATCAAAGCTGCCACCAAGCCAACCCCAAGTTGGCGCATCAGGGGCGATGTCAGTCAGACCCAATCCCTTGCTTGAATCAGTTGGTACAAAGCTGCTTCGGGACTATCCGGTTCTGGATGCCAGTCGTAGCGCCATTTCACAATGGGTGGCATTGACATGAGGATTGATTCGGTACGCCCTTGAGATTGCAGTCCAAACAGGGTTCCGCGATCAAAGACCAGGTTGAATTCCACATAGCGGCCTCGGCGGTATGCCTGGAAATCCCTTTCGCGTTCTCCATAGTCAATCTTGCGGCGTTTTTCAACGATTGGCACATAAGCGCTCAAAAAAGAATCACCAACAGACCGGGTTAAAGCAAAGGATTCTTCGATGCCTGGGTCGCATAAATCGTCAAAAAAAATGCCACCAATGCCACGAGCCTCTTTGCGATGTTTCAAAAAGAAATATTCATCACACCAGCGCTTAAAGCGCGGGTACCACTGTGTCCCAAAAGGATCGAGCGCGTTTTTGCATTGTTGATGAAAGTGTTTGGCATCGTCCTCAAAACCATAATAAGGCGTTAAGTCCATGCCGCCGCCGCACCAGCCAATGGCGTCTTGATGGCCATGATCTCCATCAAAGGCCATAAAAAGTCGAACGTTCATATGCACAGTGGGTACATAAGGATTGTGCGGATGCAAAACCAGGGATACTCCCATAGCCTCCCAGCGACGGCCTGAAAGTTCTGGACGATGCGCGCTCGCGGAGGGCGGCAGTTTATCGCCCATAACATGGGAAAAATTGCATCCTCCCCGCTCAAAAAGAGCACCGGCTTCGATAACTCGTGAAATACCCCCACCGCCTTCGGGACGGTCCCACTGGTCGAATGCAAACCGATGGCCGTCGAGCTTTTCAAGCTGTTCGATGATGCCCGATTGCAGTCCGAGGAAGTACTGCTTTGCTTGGTCCAAGATGCCTGTCATTGAAGTTGGCTTTCTGAGTGCTATAGGCCTGTGCCATTGCTTCGCCTGGCACGCCAGGCAATGTCTTTACGATATTGTCCACCTTCAAGGCCAATTTGCGCCATGCTCTCGTAGGCGTGCTGTTGAGCAAGTTTGACGCTATCGCCCATGCCAACGACACAAAGCACCCGGCCGCCGCTGCTAAGCAACTCACCTCCCTGGTGCTCGGTACCGGCATGAAACACAAAACGCCCATGATCTGCCGAACTGTCGAGACGTTTGGCCTGTCCCAGACTAAAGGCTGCTCCCTTGTTGGATAAACCACGAATTGGGTCGCCGAGTCGGGGTGCTTGTGGGTAGCCCTTTGAAGCGAGAACAACGCCGACGGCGTGCCGTCGATCCCAGTGTGCCTCGGTTTGATTGAGCTTGCCGGCAAGTGCTGCCTCGATCAAATCGACCAGATCGCTACGGAGTCGAACCATGAGCGGCTGGGTTTCCGGGTCGCCGAGGCGGCAATTGAACTCGAGTACGCGGACGCCCTTTTTGGGGTCGATCATTAAGCCTGCATACAAAAAGCCGAAATAGCGTTGTCCCTCTGCGGCCATTCCCCGAACAGCCTTATTCATCACCTCGCGCATAACGAAGGCGTGAACGTCGGGCGTCACGATGGGCGCTGGCGAATAGGCGCCCATGCCACCGGTGTTTGGTCCAATGTCACCATCGCCCAAGCGTTTATGGTCCTGACTCGATGCCAGCGCAAGTACGTGTTCCCCGTCGACCATGGCAATAAAGCTTGCTTCTTCACCAACAAGAAAATCCTCGATGACCACGCGGGCCCCAGCCTGGCCGAAACTTTGATCTTTAAGCATCCAGTCGATGGCTTGATGCGCCTCCTCAAGGCTCTGAGCAACTACAACGCCTTTGCCAGCTGCCAGACCGTCAGCCTTAACGACAATTGGTGCGCCTTGCGCATCAACATAACGATGTGCCTCTTCGGGATCGCTAAAGCTTTGATACGCGGCCGTCGGAATGCCCATCCGGGTCATGAACTGTTTGGCAAAGTCTTTCGAGGATTCAAGCTGTGCGGCTGCGCGCGTTGGTCCGAAAATGGCGAGCTTGCGGGCTTGAAAGTAGTCGACAATGCCTGCGGCAAGCGGCGCCTCAGGTCCAACCACTGTAAAGCGGATCCCTTCGTGTTTCGCAAAGTCTGCTAGCGCAGCATGTTCGCTTAAGTCGAGGTTTTGAACCTTGGGTTCATGGGCGGTACCACCATTACCTGGGGCCACATAGACTTGAGTGACTTTTGCAGACTGTGCTAATTTCCAAGCGATGGCGTGTTCACGTCCGCCTGAACCGATGACAAGGAGTTTCACGAGTCACCCATCGAAGCATTGGTGTAGACCTCTTGTACGTCGTCGAGGCCTTCGAGTGCGTCAAGCAGCTTTTGCATTTTCTCGGCATCCTCAGCTTGCAATGTGATTTCATTATCGGGTTTCATCACAATTGCGGCGATGTCGCTGCGCAAACCTGCAGCATCAAGCGCTTGCCGAATCGGCTCAAAAAGGCCTGGTTCACAGACAACCTCGATTGAATCATCGTCTCCCCGAATAACATCATCAGCACCCGAATCAAGCGCAACTTCAATGACTTTTTCCTCTGAGGTGCCTGGGGCGAAAATGATCTGACCGCAGTGGCGGAACTGAAAAGCCACCGAACCATCGGTACCCAGATTGCCGCCGTATTTTGAGAAAGCGTGACGAACCTCGGCTACCGTTCGAATTCGGTTATCGGTCATGCAATCAACAATGATTGCTGCGCCTGCAATACCATAACCTTCATAGCGAATTTCTTCATAGTTAGCGCCCTCAAGACCGCCGGCCCCGCGCGCGATGGCGCGTTGGACTGTGTCCTTGGGCATATTGGCCTCTGAGGCCTTATCCATGGCCAAGCGAAGCCTTGGGTTGGTATCGCTGTCTCCACCGCCAATGCGCGCAGCGACCGTGATTTCTCGAATGAGACGCGTAAAAAGCTTACCCCGTTTGGCGTCTTGACGTCCTTTCCGGTGCTGAATGTTGGCCCACTTCGAATGACCGGCCATGCTTTCCCTTGCTGGTAAACGCCTGCTGGCGCGAGACCTAAATTTTACACCGCAGCGGGTAAGTGAATCGGCCAAAAGGATGACCTTTATGTCGTAAGGACAAGGCTAAGGCCAGGTTTGCGTCTTCAGCAGCTTTTCATGCCGATCACGCGTCAAGGATCCCGCGCCAATCATCCCCGATGCCAATCAAGCCCACAAAGCCCAGCTTTCCCACCACAGTATCCCCAGTTTCACCCCGGCTCATAAACCTCTGGAGGCCGCCTATGCAAAGCCGATTTCCCAGTTTTCTGATGTTGTGTGCGCTTACTTTGTTTGTGATTTTTCAACACACGCTGGTGAAGGCCGCTCAAGCGGCAGATCTGCACGCAACAATGCCAGTCGCAACACATTGCGAGCAAGTCTCTGAAGTGATTGCCTTGGCGCTTGGCGAGCCCAAAGCGTTTCGCCTGTCAACGCGAAAAGAGCAGTCGCGTTGGAACGCACGCCCCGATGTGCTGAGCGTTCAAGCTGGCCCAGGTAACACCCATTTGCTCAGAGGCGAGAGTCCGGGTCAAAGCGAGTTAAGGCTTAGCTTTGATTCAGACTCGGACCTTCAGCATTCGAGCTGCAAAGTCTGGCGGGTGGTGGTCGATGTCGACTTGGGACAAGCTCAAGCGCTCATTGCCGACTGGCTTCAGCAGGAATCGAGGACTTCTGCCTGGTCTTTACCGCAAATCAGGCTGAGCGCTCGAGGTAGGCTGATCGTGATCGAAGGTGAGGTTGCACAAATCGAGCACCGTCAGGCCCTCGAGTCCTTGCTAGGCCAGTGGATCCAATCCCAAGCCTTTTCAGGTTTGCGATTAGTCAATTGGATCCATGTTCGACCCGCCGAGCAAATCATGTTGGAAGTTCGAATTGCCGAGGTTTCCTCGCGTTTGCTCGACAAGCTCGGGATCGATTGGCAGCTTGGCAAAGAGCAGCCTTACTCAGCGGGCTTTGGCCAGTGGAGCGCCCAAGCGGGTTTTTCTCGGGGGGCTGCTGCCCTGGTCAAGCTCATGCGCGGTACTGCGGTACTTGGTATTGATGCAGAGGCCTCGCGCTCGCAGTGGCGATTGCTTGCACAACCCAATCTCATGGCGCAAAGCGGCAGCGAAGCGCAGTTCTTATCGGGGGGTAAAGTGTTCATTCCGATATCCATTCAACAAGGTCAGGGTGAGCAAATTAGCGTGAGCACTCGGCTCGATGAGCGTGAGTACGGGGTGAGTCTCAAATTCACGCCGCGCCTGATGGCGGACGGGAGAATCGAGTTGAAGGTAGCCCCGGAGGTCTCAGAGTTATCCCGCGATGGCGTGATGGTCAGTGCAGGCGAGCGGGGGTCGGTCTTGCCATTGGTGACAGTACGCAAGGCAAGCACAACCGTCACGCTTGATGATGGAGAGAGCTACGTCGTTGGAGGTCTCATCAATTTTGGCGAAGAGCATGGTCGCCGCGGGCTTCCAGGTTTGATCGATTCAAGCTTTTTGAATCGTTTAGCTGGTTCGAGCGATCGACACCAGCATCACAGCGAATTGGTCTTTGTTGTTACGCCGCGCAGACTCATCCGCCATCAAGGAGCCCTTTAATGAACTGGGAAGATAGAAGCATCCAACATCGCGCCATTGAGCGTTTACTCGGTGAGCATGGGCCGCGAGCGCTTGCCAAAATGAGCCCCGAGCAATTACAGGATCAGCTTCGGGGTGAACTTTCACGTCAATTGACCGAGCAACATGGTTCACTTCAGGCGGAACATTTGCACCGTATCCAATCTGAGTTGATGGGCTTGGGGCCACTTGAACCCTTGCTTGCTGATAGCAAGGTCGGCGATATTTTGGTGAATGGTCCCAAGGCGATCTGGTACGAGCGAGAGGGGCGTTTATACCGAAGTGCGCAACGCTTTGATGACGAGACGCATCTCATGCGCATCATGGATCGCTTAGTCTCGCGAGGTGGCCGACGAATCGACGAGTCTTCGCCAATGGCCGATGCAAGGCTGCCCGACGGATCGAGAGTCAATGCCGTGGTTCGGCCTGCGGCGGTCGACGGTCCGCAACTATCGATACGCCGATTTGTCGGTGGTCCCAGGTTGCTCTCCGATTGGGTGTCAGCAGGTAGCATGACGACAGAGGCGGCCGAAATGCTCGGAGATCTGGTCCGCCAGCGCGCAAACCTGATCATTAGCGGCGGTACTGGGGCTGGTAAAACCTCGCTGCTGAATGCGCTTTCAGCTTGCATTGATCGTGACGAGCGGATCTTAACGCTTGAGGATGCTGCCGAATTGAGGCTATCGCAACCCCATGTTGTCCGCCTTGAGGCAAGGCCACCCAATCTGGAGGGCAAGGGGGAAATCACCATGCGGATGTTGTTACGCAATGCGCTTCGCATGCGGCCTGATCGCTTGATTGTTGGCGAAGTCCGAGGCGACGAGGTCATCGAATTGCTCGCTGCGCTCAACACTGGCCACCGCGGTTCGATGGGGACAGTGCATGCGAATTCGGCCGCCGATGCCTTGGTACGGCTGGCGTCGATGGCCGCAATCGCCCTTGGACAATCGCATCCAGAGATGCTTTCCTCGCAAATCCGGGCGGCGGTCGACGTTGTGTTGCATCTTGAACGCAACGGGGATGGCAAAAGGCAACTTTGCAGTATTCACCGCCTACAGAGCCAAAGTACACAACAAGGCGCTGCGGCAAGTATGCAGCGGTTATGGCCTAAACCGGACGGTATGTCTCAACATCCCTATCGTAGCCAGGTAGCGAACGCGCACCGCAAGCCTGAACCTGATGGTGCTTGATACGCTCAGCGAGTTGTTGATCGAGCAAAATACCATCGGCCGGCGCTTCACGTTGGAGTCGCTCGGCTCGATTGACAACCTCGCCCAATGCGGTATAGCTTCTTCGCATGGTTGTGCCAAGGTCGCCAACCAGTGCCTCGCCACTTGCCATGCCGATCCTTTTGGAGAGTCCCGGTGCCGCTTGAATCGCAAGGGCCGCTTGAAGTGCCCGGTCGGCATCATCTGATGCACGCAATGGAGCACCCCAAAAGACCATCAAACCATCGCCCAAGTACTTGTCAAGTGTCCCGCCGTGCTGATGAACGATCGACGTCCAAGCATCGAGTTGGGTGCGGAGTTTTTGCGCAAATAACTCCGGACTATCCTGACGCGCAAGACGCGTTGATCCGACTGCATCGACAAACATAACAACGAGTTGTTCTCGTGATGGCGCAAGGGTTTGGGCAGAGCCTTCCGATAGCAAATGCTCCAAGACTTTCGGTGGCACATAGTCAGCAAAAAGTCGCCGCAGTCGTCCCGCTGTCTGACGCTCATTGCGCAGACTCCAGGCCAGGCTCGCCAGGGCACAAAGTGCGACGGCGATTGGCGGTCCGCCAACCAATTGCAATTGATGCGTGTCAGTCAGCATCAAGGCAAGCAAGGCAAGACCGACCGAGGCAAATAAACCTATGAGCGCGAGGCTTAGGTAACGACGAAATCGGCAACTTACGACGATGAGCGCCATGCTTAAAAGGCTTAATGCCTGTATGAGTAGCCAGGCCTTCACGCCAAGCCAGCTTGAGCGGGCGCGTGGATCTTCCTGCGAAATAATATCGAGTAAAGCGGCAGTCGCTTGGGCGTGCACAACCACCCCAGCCTGCGAAGCTGCCATCGGTGTTGCTACCCGGTCGCTTACACCAAGTGCTGAGGAGCCGATCAGCACAAGGGCGCCTCGAAGCGCACTGATCGGTTCGCGGGCTTCAAAGGCAAGGTGCGAAGGTACGCTCAGCCAAGCCAGATTTGAGCGTGAGTAGGGAATCGACCAGAATCCCTGGGGGTCGCTTGCCAAGTCCAATACGCCGGTTGACAAAACCTGGCCAGCAGGCCACCGGGGTTCCAGCTTGACCTGATCGGGTAGCAGGCCCATGCAGGCCAAGACCGCCAATGACAGCGTAGCCTGCCATTGATCGCGATATCGCAAAAGGGGCGGCAGCCTTCTGACCACACCGTCGTCTTCAGGCAGCCAGCTGATATGGCCGGTGCATCGCGGTTGTAAACCTGCATGGTGTCCAACATGCCCGCTTGCCTGCGCGATTGCGAGGCCCGAAGCAAGTTGAACATGTTTTGGCCAGTGACTGCTCACCTCGCCTGCGTCAGCCGCTTGCGATTGGCCAAGACCAAAGGCTTGCGACAAAACAAGTGGATATCGTTCTAAAAGTTGCTGAATGGCGTGGTCGCCTTCCCTATCGCGGGGTTCTGGCAGCACAAGATCCAAACCGATTGCAGCGACTTGATGTGTTTCAAAAAGTTGCGTCAGTAAATTCGCAAGGGTTTTTCGCTCCCATGGCCAGGCGCCAAGAGCCTTGAGGCTTGCTTCATCGATATCAACGATGACGACCCGGGATTCAAGGCTGTCACTGGCGCTCATGCGATGCCATTGGTCACCGAGTAAATTTGCAGCTCGTTGCAGCGTGCTCGGCCAGGGAAGGCCACTGGCAAGCAGTAAGCTCAGCAAACTACCCGCCAAGCCAATGAAAAGGGGTACGCGCCACAGCCCCATGTTAAGAACTGGCGAGTAAGCGGAGTCGCTCGTGAAGTCGTAGACGGCCTTCGGGCATTGATTCGATATAGCCCTCGGTTTCGAGAGCCTTCATGACTCTTGACACCATCTCTCGCGAGGCACCAACCATTTTCGCAATGTCCTGCCGCGCAATCCGATCCTTGACGACATAGGTGCCGGCGTCTGTTTCCGCAAACTCTAGCAAGACCTGGGCAACCCGGCCGTAAACGTCAAGTAGGGCCAGGGTTTCGATCCGTCGATCTGCTTCACGAAGTCTTTGAACCAGACTACGCATGATGCGCAAACAGACTTCGTTGTTTTGAGCAATCAAAAATTGGAAGGCTTCCTTGGTGATGGCGATGAATTCGCAAGGGTCAAGCGTGACAACCGTGGCCGAACGGGGTTCCTCATCAATCAGGCTCATTTCACCGAAAAACTCTCCTGGCCCGAGCACGGCGAGAATCACCTCCTTACCTTCATCGTCGGCTCGTTGAACCTTGGCTCGCCCGGAGAGCATCACATACATCCCTTGCGATTGCTCGCCTTCCTTGACGACCACTTTGCCCTTAGAAAAGCTGCGACGCGTGCTCGAGGTCGCCAGGCGTTCAAGTGCGCTCTCTTCCAGACCGTAAAAGAGCGGTACGCGCTTTAAAAAGGCGAGATTGTGGGTGAACGAGGCATGAGCCATGCTTGCGATTGTGCAACACTTCAAGCCTGCCTCGCCAATGTCCGACATGCTCTCATTTCAGCCATCGATCGCATCGCCTGCTTGCGAGCCTGAAATTCTGGCTTACGGCGGAGCATGGCAAGCTGCGCTTTCGCTTCGACTTGGGCTTCGGCGAGGACGTTGCGTTGTCTTAGATCAGGAACATCGAGGCCCTTTACGATTACAAAAGCTCTTGTGGCCAGAAGGTCCAAACCCCGCACACGCCATTGTTTTGCATCCGCCCGGCGGTCTTGCTTCTGGGGACGAGCTTGAGCTCTCACTTGAGCTCGAGCCAGGCGCGGGATTACTCATGACCACGCCAGGCGCTGCGAAGTGGTACCGCGCGCAAACCCCGGTGCGGCAAGCTTATCGTTTTAAGCTCGCCGCACAATCCTCGCTGGAGTGGTTGCCCCAGGAAACCTTGGTGTTTGAGGGTGCAGCGATACGGGCAAGTACCGATTGGCACCTCGATGAAAACGCCTTCGCGGCGAGTATGGATATTCTTGTTTTTGGGCGCAAGGAAAGCGGCGAATCTAATATTGCAGCTGACTTGCATCAAAGCAGTTCGGTGTATGTGAACCAGCAGCTGCTTTACCGCGATCCAATGCAATACGTCGGCCGTCATACGCTAAACGCTGCGGCTGTTATGGCGGGCAAGCATGTGAGCGGGGTCCTGTGGCTTTATTCGCCGCTTTTGCGTGGCAGGCTTGCGACGAGCAGTGCTGAGAGGCTTGATCAGGCGCTCGCAAGTATTGAGGCTGCAAATGCATTTCCCGGTGTTCTTGCGGGCGCGAGTTGTTTGGGCAATGGGATGCTAATCGTCCGATCGATAGGCGATGATCCGGAGTCCTTGCGTCGGCATTTGCAACAGGCCTGGAGTTTGCTTAGACCCTGGTTAAACCAAACCAAGACACATATGCCGAGAATCTGGGCAACTTGAGTCCGGCAGAACATCAGAACGAACACCAACAGCAAAGGTAGCAAGCATGGATTTAACACCTCGAGAAAAGGACAAGTTGCTCATTTTCACCGCAGGGCTATTGGCTGAACGCCGCAAAGCCCGAGGACTTAAGCTCAATTACCCGGAGGCAGTGGCCTATCTTTCTGCGGCTTTACTCGAGGCTGCCCGAGATGGCCAGAGCGTGGCTTCGCTGATGAGTTACGGCAAGCAATTGCTCAAAGTCGACGATGTCATGGAGGGTGTATCCGACATGATCCCGGAAATACAGATCGAGGCAACCTTTCCCGATGGCACCAAATTGGTGACCGTGCACCAACCCATTGCATAAGTGAGCGCTCCATGATTCCAGGCGAAATTTTTACCCAAGAAGGTGACATTGAGCTAAACGCTGGTGCGTCGGTCCTTAGACTCAGCGTGAGCAACACCGGTGACCGTCCGATTCAGGTGGGTTCGCACTATCACTTTGCAGAGGCGAATCCAGCACTTGCGTTCGATCGCCAGCTTGCCAGAGGTTGCAGGCTCGATATTGCAGCAGGCACTGCGGTTCGGTTTGAACCAGGCCAGTCGCGTTCGGTGCAGTTGATTCCCTTTGGAGGCAGGCGCAAAGTGTTTGGTTTTCGCGGTGAGGTCATGGGTGCGCTTGAGGCCCCCGACTCAGCTTCCAAGCAAAGCGACTCGGGAGGTGGATCGTTGATTGCCTCTTCTGATCAACGCGATCCCACACGAGATCACTTAGTCTTTCCATCTGATCAAGGGGCTCAGGCATGAGTGTGAACATTAGCCGAAAAGCCTATGCTGAACACTATGGGCCAACCACGGGAGACCGTGTTCGTCTGGCAGACACCGCGCTATGGGTGCAGGTTGAGAAAGACTTCACGCGTTATGGCGAAGAAGTCAAATTTGGAGGCGGCAAAGTCATCCGCGATGGCATGGGACAGTCCCAGGAAGGGTCAACCGTGGCGGTTGACACGGTGATCACTAATGCCTTGATCATCGACTATTGGGGCATTGTGAAGGCCGATATTGGGATTAAGCACGGCCGTATCGCAGCGATAGGGAAGGCAGGCAATCCGGATACTCAAAATGCAGTGACGATTGTTATCGGTCCTGGTACCGAAGTGATTGCGGGCGAGGGGCTGATTGTGACCGCGGGTGGCATTGATGCTCACATTCACTTTATTTGCCCACAGCAGCTTGATGAGGCGCTTTATAGCGGTGTGACGACCATGCTTGGCGGTGGGACAGGACCCGCAACCGGCACCAATGCGACCACGTGCACGCCAGGTCCATGGCATCTCGCAAGCATGTTGCAAGCGGTCGAGGGCATGCCGATGAATATCGGCTTCATGGGCAAAGGCAACGCAAGTCAGCCCGAAGCATTGATTGAACAGGTTCGAGCCGGCGCCATTGGTTTGAAATTGCACGAGGACTGGGGCACGACGCCTGCAGCGATTGACCAATGCTTATCGGTTGCCGACCAATACGATGTGCAAGTTGCAATCCACACCGATACGCTTAACGAATCGGGCTTTGTTGAGGACACCATCAAAGCCTTCAAGGGGCGATCGATTCATAGTTTTCATACCGAAGGCGCGGGCGGTGGCCATGCGCCCGATATTTTGAAAGTGGTGGGTGAGCCCAACGTGCTGCCTTCATCAACCAACCCAACACGTCCTTACACGGTGAATACGATTGATGAACACCTCGACATGTTGATGGTTTGCCATCATCTTGACCCTGGCATTGCCGAAGACGTGGCCTTTGCTGAAAGCAGAATTCGTCGCGAAACCATTGCGGCTGAGGATATCCTGCATGACTTGGGCGCAATCTCCATGATGTCATCAGACTCTCAGGCAATGGGGCGCGTTGGCGAAGTCATCTTGAGGACCTGGCAGACCGCGCACAAAATGAAACTTCAGCGCGGATCGCTTGCAGGCGACGGACCTGCCGATAATCATCGCGTTAAACGTTATATTGCTAAGTACACAATTAATCCAGCAATCGCGCAAGGCTTAGCGCACGAAGTCGGGTCGATCGAAGTCGGTAAATGGGCTGATCTTGTTTTATGGCGTCCTGCGTTTTTTGGTGTTAAACCATCCTTGATTCTAAAAGGTGGATCGATTGCGGCTGCACTGATGGGTGACCCTAATGCATCGATTCCAACGCCGCAACCCGTGCATTACCGACCGATGTTTGGAGCGCTTGGACTCGCTGCTCATCATCGCAGTATTAGTTTTGTGTCGCAAGCCTTCATCGAACAGGGACTAGCTGCAGAGCTTGGCTTAAAGCGGCAAGTCAGCGCAGTTAAGGGAGTTCGAAAACTTGGGAAAAAGGATATGATTCATAACGATTATTTGCCAACAATTCGTGTTGATGCACAGGACTATCGGGTTTATGCCGATGGCCAACTGTTGGCATGCGAGCCAGCAAGCGTCTTGCCGATGGCTCAACGCTACTTTCTGTTTTAGTCGCGATGGGTGCGCGTACGATACCAAGCCTTGCTGAAGCTCATCGACTCAGCGCCGATGAGAGGCTTAGTGCTGAGAACTCATCATTGTTGTGGCTCACGAGAAAACTACAACAAGCCCCTGACTCAACAGCCGGGCAGCCATCCCTCTCGCTAAGTTTTGATCTGCGTAGCCGTTCGAGAATCAAAGCATGCTTAAGCGATGGCAGGGATGTGGGGATCGTGCTGCCGCGCGGCACCGTGGTGCGTGGCGGGGAATGGCTTGCCGGCCCTGGGCTTACCGTCCAAGTCCTTGCGGCAGAAGAAGATTTGATCGATGTACGCAGCAACACACCTCTTAAGCTCTTGCGTGCTGCCTACCATCTTGGCAATCGGCATATACCGGTGCAAGTGAGTGCAGACTTTTTGCGCCTTGGATGGGATAGCGTGCTCGCCGATATGTTGATTGGACTGGGCTTAAGTATTGAGCGGTTATCGGCAAGCTTTGAGCCTGAAGCTGGTGCCTATGCGCATGGTGCCTAGGATGCGTCGCAATGTCGATATGCATAATGTCAGCGTCGCTATGAATCATGTTTCAGTAGGCAGGTCTTGGCCTATGTATGTCGATGAATGAATCGGAGCACAACGCGCTTAAGTCAATGGCTGCCTTACTTCAGCTTGGCTCGTCATTGCTACCTATTGGCAGTTTTAGCTATTCGCAGGGTTTTGAGCGCGCAGTCCACGATGGTTGGATCAACGATCAGGCTAGTGCGTCGGCTTGGATTCAAAGTCACTGGGAGTCTTGGTTCGCACCCTTAGAGCTTCAAGCGCTCAGCAAGGCCATGTTGCAAAGTCCAGCGCAATTGTCTGACTTGCAGCGCCAATTCATCTCAACCCGCGACAGTAGAGAAGCGATCGAGGAGTGCCTGCAAATGGGGGCGTCGCTCAGACGCTGGTTGGTATCGCTTCGTGTGGACGATAAAGGCTGGGATCATTCGCAGACCGATAGCTATCATTGGTTGTTATCACTCTCAGATCGTCCTGCAGCACCAATTGCATTTTCGGTCTGTGCCCGAATCATGGGTTTAGGCCGGCTCGAAGCCATGATGGCCTGGGCTTGGAGCTGGCTTGAAAACCAATCACAGTGCGCGATAAAAATTATTCCATTGGGGCAAAGTGCAGGTCAGCAATTGCTGTATCGACTATTACCTCAAACTTTGCACCGGATTGATCGTGAGCCGGTCGAATGGGCTGGCTTTGCGCCGCTGGCTGCAATCGCAAGCATGCGGCACGAAAGACAATACTCAAGATTATATCGTTCTTAAGAGAGTAGATGATGAAACGAACTAAACGCTTGCCTGCACTGCGAGTTGGTATAGGCGGTCCGGTGGGCTCTGGCAAGACAACGCTGGTTGAAATGCTGTGCAAGGCGATGCGCGAGCGATTTGATTTAGTTGTGGTGACCAACGACATTTATACCAAGGAAGATCAGCGGCTGCTGACAGTAGCTGGTGCGCTTGAGCCCGAAAGGATTATGGGCGTCGAGACCGGCGGTTGCCCTCATACTGCGATTCGCGAGGATGCATCGATCAATCTGGATGCCGTTGAGCAAATGCTTGCTCGCTATCCAGACGCCGACATCGTCTTTATTGAATCTGGGGGTGATAATCTCGCTGCAACTTTTAGTCCTGAGCTTTCGGACCTGACCATTTATGTGATTGACGTGGCGGGAGGCGAAAAAATTCCGAGAAAAGGAGGACCAGGCATTACCCGCTCCGACCTTCTAGTTATAAACAAAATGGACTTGGCGCCGATGGTCGGGGCTTCGCTCGACGTGATGGGGCGTGACGCAACCGCGCAACGGGGAAGCAGGCCCTGGGTCTTTACTAATTTAAAGACTCAAGAGGGGTTGCAAAACGTTATTGATTTTATCATTGACCGTGGGATGATTTAAGTTATCAAGTGGATGTATTAACACGTCTACCGGCTGTATTCGCCCCGTTTGCTCTATGGATTAACTCATTAACCGGCTGAATTAACCCATCCACTGGCTCACCGGTGCTGCTGCCTCTTCAAGAGCCTGCGTTCTAATGTCGATAAGCACGGGGCGATTTAAGGCGAGGGCTTCACGCAAACAAGGCCCGAGTGCTTGCGGGTCCTCCACACGAAAAGCATCGATACCGTAGGCTCTGGCAATCGCTGCATGATCGGTGGGCCTAAAGTCCACCGAGAAGTATCGCTTACCATAGCTTGC
>JALQWJ010000150.1 GCA_023258775.1 Burkholderiaceae bacterium
TTTCAGGGCACTGCCCTATGCGTTGAAATACGAAACGCCGGTCGCGCGAGTGGTCCCGAAGAAGAACGTGCACGCGAAGGCGACGAAGTGCTTTATATCTTCATGCCACCGGTGCAAAAGCTAGAAGACTATTTGTCGCTATTGGCTGCTGTACACCACGCTGCCCAGTCTTTATCAACGCCAGTGTTGATTGAAGGATACCCGCCACCTAAAGATTCGCGACTTGAGATGCTGCAAATCACGCCCGATCCGGGCGTGATTGAAGTCAATATTCATCCAGCTGCCGATTGGTTTGGGCTTGTCGAGCGAACCGAATTTCTCTACCAGGCCGCAGCACAAGCTGGTTTGAGCGCCGAGAAATTCATGCTTGATGGAAGGCATACCGGCACAGGCGGGGGCAACCACTTTGTGATGGGTGCAGCGAAGGTTGAGGACAGCCCCTTCTTGCGACGACCTGATCTGCTGGCCAGCCTGATCAGTTTTTGGCACAACCATCCCTCACTGTCTTACTTATTTTCGGGGCTATTCATTGGGCCAGGCAGTCAAGCGCCGCGAATTGATGAGGCTCGCAACGATCAGGTCTATGAACTCGAGATTGCACTTGGCGAGATAGAACGCGAGCAAGCCCGTTTAGGGCAATGCCCGCCCTGGTTCATCGATCGCTGTCTCCGTAATCTACTCATTGACGTTACCGGCAACACGCATCGTGCAGAATTTTGTATCGATAAGCTTTACGCTCCCGATGGCCCAAACGGGCGACTGGGCTTGCTCGAGATGCGTGCCTTCGAGATGCCACCGCATCCACAAATGAGCCTTGTCCAGCAACTCTTGTTGCGTGCTTGTATTGCCTGGTTCTGGGAAAAACCCTATCGGAGTGGCCGTGTTCAGCGCCTAACGCGCTGGGGAACCGGTTTGCATGATCGCTTTTTGCTCCCGAGCTTTATCAGTCTTGATTTTGAGGATGCATTAACCGAGTTGCGTCAGGCAGGCTTTGATTTTGACCCAGCATGGTTTTCCCCACAGCACGAGTTCCGCTTTCCGCTGATTGGCTCGGTTGAACTGCGCGGTGTTGGCATTGAACTTCGCCACGCGCTTGAACCGTGGCAGCTGATGGGCGAGTCCTCAAGTGCATCGGGCACGAGCCGCTATGTCGATGCTTCACTCGAACGCATTCAAGTACTCGCTCGCGGTTTGGATACCAATCGATTCGTGCTCAGCGTTAACGGTCGAGCTGCTGCCATGCAGCCTACGGGACGCGATGGCGAGGCGGTGATTGGTGTAAGATTTAGAGCATGGAAACAGGCGTCATCCCTGCACCCCTCAATCGGCGTTCATGCACCGATACATATCGATCTGGTCGATAATCTGCTCGCGCGTTCGGTGGGCGGCTGTCGCTACCATGTGTCGCATCCCGGTGGCCGAAACTATGAGCGCTTACCGGTCAATGCCTTTGAAGCTGAGAGCCGAAGGCTATCGCGCTTTTACCGCGAGGCACACACGCCTGGGACAATCAGACTTACGCCTGCTCGCCCAAGTCTTGAGTTTCCCTTCACCTTGGATTTGCGACAATCCTAGGTGAATAGCGTCCACAAACTGAATAGCATCAACAAAGGCTGTACCGTTAGCCTTGTTGCGCGATAAAAGTCGACTGATCCATGCCAAGATTTGTACCGTGAACGATGATTCTGAACATTCAAGAGCCCAGAAAGCCTTGAGATGATGCAGGCCCCAATAGCAGGCGAAAGCTGCTTATCGTCGGCCGCAGCACCGGTTGCTTTGGGTCATTTCGACGAATTGCGCGACAGCAGCATGCAGTTGAGACCGATCTGGCAGCGATTCGCTGACATCCTTGGTAATGACCAGCTTGCACAATTTGATCGCCATGAGCACACAATTACGCGAGCCATTCGCCATCATGCAATAAGTTATAACGTCTATCAGGATCAGGCATCAGTCAGTCGTGCCTGGTCCTTAAATCCCTTGCCCTTTCTGGTTTCGGCCAATGACTGGAAGCACATCGCCGATGGCCTTTCACAGCGTGCAATGCTCCTCAACCAGATCTTGATTGATGCTTATGGCAAGCAAAGCCTGTTGAAAGAAGGGCTATTGCCTGCGGCACTCGTGCATGCGCACCCTGGTTACCTGCGGTCAATGTATGGTGTGACGCCAGTCAATAATTTATATCTCCCAGTGCTTGCCTTTGACATTGCAAGGGGTCCAGACGGGCAGTGGTGGGTTGTCAGTCAGCGATGTCAGTCGCCTTCTGGTCTTGGTTATATGCTTGAGAACCGTCATCTCATCGCCAAGCTATTCCCTCAAGCCTTTAAAGCGATGAATATCCAAAGACTCGCTGACAGCTACCGTCAATTGGTACAAAATTTGATCCGGTTAGCAATACCGCTTGCGCAAGACGAGGCTCCTCGTTTAGCGCTGCTTACAGCAGGTCCTTGGAGTGAAACCTATTTTGAACATGCTTATTTGGCAGCCTACCTGGGATTACCCCTGGTGACGGGTTCAGATCTTATTGTTCAGGGCGATAAGCTATACCTTAAGACATTACAAGGTTTACAACGACTCCATGGCTTATTGCGGCGAATTGATGACGAGCTGCTCGACCCCCTCGAACTGAGGCCTGATTCATCACTCGGTGTTCCGGGACTCATTCAAGTGCTGCGTGCAAAAGCCCTGGTGCTTGCTAATGCGCCGGGTTCGGGATTTCTCGAGTCACCTGCAGTTCAGGGATTTCTGCCCGCGATCGCCAAAAGGCTGCTTGGAGAAGACCTTAAGATTCCCTCCTTACACAGTTGGTGGTGTGGGGAATCTGCCGCCTTCGAAGCAATTGAGCCCTTGCTGAAAACACAAGTGATCAAGCCAACTTACACAGGTTTTAAGCAAAAAAGCTTTGAACCGATCATTGCCTTGAATTTGGCAAAGCATGAGTTAGCGCAGCTTCGCGAGAAGATAAAGCAAAGGCCCGAACAGTTCACAGCGCAGACCTACCTTCCCTTTTCTCAAACCATAACCTGGCAAGCACAAGGTTTCGTCCCCAAAACAGCACTCGTTCGGGTCTTTGCGATTGCCAACCCCAAGGGTCAATGGGATCTGGTCCCAGGAGGCATGACAAGGATTGCCAATGTCGATCCACATGTTGTATCGATTGGGCAGGGTGGGAGCACACTTGATACGTGGGTTGAATCTTCGTCGATACAGATCGGTCAGGAGTCTGACATATCAATGAGCGCCCTGCCTGTCTATCAGGCAAGATCAAGACCGGTTTCAAGTCGAAGTGCAGAGCACTTGTTTTGGCTCGGACGATACAGCGAGCGAGCCGAGCACTTGGGTCGCCTGGCCAAAGAGCTCTTATTGATGAGTTCACAAGGCGATACCTTGGAGCCATGCCTGGCAAAAGCGATCACGGCACTGGCAAAAGCCCAGGCGCTGGTCGATCAAGATACGCCCGGACTTGCCCAGTCGACTGCGGTTTTCGCAAGAAGTTTGTTGGCTAAGCTCGCTGACCCCAAGGCCTTAAGCCTTGGTTTTTGTCTTGCTTCAATTGATGTGAATCTAAAAAGTACGAGAGATCTTTTTCCAAGCGATCACTTGCGGCTTATTCAAAACATGCGCGATGCCATCCAAAAGCTTGGCGATAGCTCGCTCGCAAGTATTGACAGCCTGGATGAATTTAGTCTTCAACTGGCTGCACTCCAGGGTTTGCAAAGTGATCGCATGACTCGCGATTTAAGCTGGAGACTATTGTTAATTGGGCGATCAATTGAACGGCTGATTTGCATGAGTGAGACCATTGTGTATATGTGTCATCAGGATGTTTTGCAATCAAGCCGTGCTTTTGAAGCGCTATTAAATATCTTTGACAGCATCATCACCTACCGTGTTCGTTACCAGGGCGATTACAAAGCCACTGCCCTCGTCGAACTCTTGATTATCGATGAAGCTAATCCGAGAGCAATTGCCGCCATCATGGCGCAAAGCCTTCAGGCTATGGCCTGGCTTCCTAATCCGAGTGAGATGTTCCTTGAAGCGCAGCATAAGCTCAAAATACCTGCGCCTGAAATCATTGGCATGCGTGAGCTGTCTGGTCTTGCGATGCAATGGTCGGTACTGGGTCGGGAGTTATCAGATCTGATCGGTGCTCAGTATTTTTCACATATTCAAACCTTTAGAACGAATGCATAAGGCTAAAGACAGCGTTCGGAAAACCCTCCGGGTGTTCCATGAAACACACTATCATTACCATGATAAAGTTCAGCACGCTTATCATTTAGCTTACCTCAAACCGGTTGAGACGCCCTTACAAAGTCTGCTTGCGCACGAACTGCAGATTGATCCGCGCCCAGATTCCCGATCTCAACATAAGGATTGCTTTGGTAATACATTTGAATGTTTTAGTTTTCATCGCACTCACGAGCATTTGCAGGTAAGTGCTAGAAGTCAAGCGCAGCGGGCTTTAAGTTTGCAGCTTGATTTGAGTAAACACGATATCGATTGGCGTGACG
>JALQWJ010000151.1 GCA_023258775.1 Burkholderiaceae bacterium
TCAGGCCTTCCTTACCGGGAGAAGTTGATTGCCGATTTTAGCAATGCTCTGAGGCCTTGGATTTATGCGAAAGACGGCATTCAACATGCGGTTTGTGCAAATCGAATTGACGCATTAGTAATTGCGATACATCGGTTTTCAAGTGCAGTAAAACCAAACAGAATGCCTGCTTTTGGTTTAGGTATGGTTTATGAAGCAGCGAGCTAGCCAATCTCAGACGGTACACCCAACCAAGCATGAAGATGCGAAGTCGGTATTGCCATCGGAAATTCCAGACCGTCTCTTTGATCCTGATTCGATGACGCCCAAGGGCGTAGGGTTCTCCTGCGGTCTTGCCGTTGGTGCTTCTTTCGCAACCGCTTTCGCTTTAGCGCTGGCCGGGCAAGATTGGACGATTTGTTGGATGCCCGCTGCTTTAGGTTGCTTTGCACTTTATGTTTTTCGGATTGATGAATGAATTTTTCCAATAGCGCGTATCGCCCTATGACAGAGCGGTGGCAGCCGCCTGAATATGAGGGCAGCGAAGGTGAACGCCTTGCCAAGGCCAAGCGACTCGACGGTCAATTGGCTCAAATTGCTGCGGAACACAAATCGGTATCGTTCGCCTGTAGTTTCTCTATCGAAGACATAATTCTTGTAGAAAGAATTACAAGTCTCCGCTTGGGCATTGCGATTTTTGCAATTGACACGGGCAGGTTACCGGGAGAGACCTTAGGCTTTGCCGATGAAGTTGAGCATCACTTTAACGTCTCGATTCAGCGAGTCGCTCCTGATTCTGAATCACTTCAAAGGCTCGCAGGTCTTCAACATGATGACGACATTTATTTGTCTGAGTCATTTCGAAAGCAATGTTGCGAGATTCGAAAGCTTGTGCCACTGGGTCGGGCGCTTGCACATGCCGATGCCTGGGTTACAGGAATGCGCAGGGAGCAATCAGCAACGCGAGCAAGCATTGCCTACAAGGAAATCGATCATGCTCGGGGTATCGCCAAATTCAATCCCTTAGTTGAATGGTCTACGGCTGAAGTGTGGTCCTTCGCGCGTCAGCATAAGATTCCGATTCATCCTCTACACGAGCGTGGCTACCCTTCGATTGGGTGCGCACCTTGCACTCGGGCGGTTAGGGCGCATGAAGACTTGAGAGCAGGCCGATGGTGGTGGTTGAGCAATGACTCCAAAGAATGTGGGCTTCATCAATGATAGAGCCCTTGGTAGCAAGCACCCGGGTCAGAAGCGCTTACGCGTCTTCCGAACATCTCAAATGGCTCGAGGCTCAGGCAATTCACATTATTCGCGAAGTTGCATCGCAGTGTAGTCGACCAGCACTGCTTTTCTCAGCAGGCAAGGATTCGGTGGTTTTGTTTCACCTCGCGAGGAAAGCATTTTGTTTAGGGACAAGAGCCTTGGCGCTGCCATTCCCACTTGTGCATATCGATACAGGTCACAACTTCCCAGAGGTTATTTCTTTTCGTGACGAAATTGTCAAGCAAACGTCAGCTCCGATCGTTATAGGCCAGGTCGACGACTCAATTGCTCGGGGCTCCGTCGTGTTGGCTAACCCACTAGCTTCTAGAAATGAGGCACAAGCTGTTACATTACTTGAGACTATCGAGAGCTGGGGTTTTGATGCTCTTTTGGGCGGCGCGCGACGCGATGAGGAGAAATCGCGGGCCAAGGAACGTGTATTTTCGATTCGCGATCGGTTTGGTCAGTGGAACCCTAAGAAGCAGCGACCTGAATTATGGAATTTATATAACGGGAAGATTGCAAAGGGCGAGCACCTGAGAGTATTTCCCCTTTCAAATTGGACCGAGCTTGATATATGGGAGTACATACAGCGTGAGCGTCTAGCGCTGCCTACTATTTACTTTGCACACCTGCGTGCGGTTGTACCCGAGAGAGATTTATTGGTTCCCGTTACACCATTAACGCCCGCAACTTCACCTGAAATGATTGAAATGCGAATGGTGCGGTTTAGAACTGTAGGCGATATGAGCTGCACCTGTCCTGTTACTAGCGATGCAAGTACGGTAGAGGAAATCATTGATGAAACCCGAGCTGCTCTGTTTAGTGAGCGCGGTGCAACGCGTAGAGACGATAAAACAAGTGAGGCCTCCATGGAGCGCAGAAAGCGCGAAGGTTACTTTTGATCATGCGATGCGATGAGCCGCTTCACCCAGGTGGAAACCTTCTGCGCCTCATTACTGCAGGTAGCGTCGATGATGGCAAGAGTACCTTGATCGGTCGCATTCTGATTGAATCAAAGGCAGTAACCATCGACCAACTTCAAGCGGCCGCAGGCGCCCGACATTCAAGAGCCATCGCAAGCGATGCGCAAATCGATTTAGCCTTACTGACCGATGGTTTAGAGTCAGAACGCGAGCAGGGGATAACCATCGATGTTGCCTATCGCTATTTCAGGCGAGGATCAACGCGCTTTGTTCTTGCCGATGCGCCAGGGCATGAACAGTACACGCGTAATCTCGTTACTGGGGCCACCCAGGCAGATCTAGGGCTAGTGATCATTGATGCAGGAAAAGTCTTTGCTACAGAAAACAAAATTGGGCTTCTGAAGCAGACTCGGCGTCATACGGCCTTGCTCAATCTAATTAAAGTTCCTCAGCTCGCCTTTGTGATTAACAAGATGGATCAACTCAATTTCGATCCCAAGGCTTTCCACTTGTTAGAGGCTTTGGTGGTTGAGCTGTGTGATGAGCTTCAGATAAAGCCAGCAGGCTGTATTCCAGTCTCTGCACTTACGGGCGAGGGAGTAAGCTCCTCAGGCCCAAATTTGAGCTGGTACAAGGGACCTTGTCTGCTTGACTTTTTAGAGCAATCAGCTCATAAGCAAGCCCACTTTAACCGAGTCGATGAGCAAGCGCCCCTTGTCTTTTCGATCCAGGCCGTAGCTCGCGATCAAGGTGAGACACGAGATCCCATTCGAGCTTATCTTGGATGGGCTGCGCAAGGACAGCTCCGCAAGGGCGATTGGCTTATTGACTTTGCCTCACGCCAAGAGGCGCGAGTGCTCGATCTATTTCCAGCGCGCCTCGCTGAGTTAGACGGTGCACGTACAGATCAGCATGATGAGCAACACAAAAGGCAAGAAGATGAGCAAACCGTTGTGGGTGAGCCGCTTGCCCTAATCCTAGACAAGGAACTCGATCTTGGGCGCGGAGATACTCTCCTTGGTGCAAAAGTGTTGCTGGAAGAAGGACTCATGCAGGCATTTCATGCCAAATTTTGCTGGCTCGATGATGAAGCGCTTAATCTACAGCGTCGGTATGAAATACAACACGGTACAAAGCGGCTAAAGGCTCGGATTGTCAGTGTTGATAAAGTTCTCAATATTAATACCATGTATTTTGAACCATGCGATGGAGTTATTACCGCAAATACGATTGGGGTGATGCGAATTGAGCTTCAAGCGCCTATTTTTGCATTGCCCTATGAGATCTCGAGAGAACTGGGAAGCTTCGCCCTAATTCACGAACATGATCAATCAACCGCAGCCGCAGGCATGATTCTCAAACGTGGTGATTCGGGTGGTGTATAGAGGAGCCTTCAGAGGAACCAAACTTGGTACCTGCTTGCCAAACAGTTTTACAGTCAGTATTCGTAGCTCTGGGAAGCATCCACAACTTTGTGCGCATCGTGTTCATGATGATGACTTAGAACGTTAGTTTCAAGAGAGTTGATGTGATGGCAAGCTTTAGTGAAGTTCAAATTCTTGATGTTCATCATTGGAACGATACGCTTTTTTCCTTCAAAACAAGCCGCCACGACAGTTTAAGATTTCGTAACGGGCACTTTGTGATGATCGGGCTCGAAGTCGAAGGTAAACCCTTGATGCGTGCATATAGCATCGCAAGCCCCAACTATGAGACCCATTTGGAATTCTTGTCGATCAAGGTGCCCAACGGGCCGCTCACCTCAAGGTTGCAGCATGTTCAACCAGGCGATCGTTTGCTCATGGGGCACAAAACCGTCGGTACGCTTGTGATTGATGATTTGAAACCTGGTAAACGACTTTTTTTGTTCGCAACAGGCACAGGACTTGCGCCATTCATGAGCATTATTCAGGACCCTGAGACCTACGAGCGATTTGAACATGTGGTGCTGATTCATGGTGTGCGATTAGTGAGCGAACTTGCCTACGCCGAATTTATTCGCGACAGCCTGCCCAAGCACGAGTTGCTTGGGGAGATGGTTTCGGCCCAATTGATTTATTACCCAACGGTTACTCGTGAGGCCTTCACCCACAGTGGAAGGCTTACGACTGCGATCGAATCGGGGCAACTGTTTCGTGATATCGGGCAGGCCGAGCTTGATCCGTCAAGCGATAGGGTGATGATTTGCGGCAGTCCAGCGATGTTGAAGGAAAGTGCCGACATGCTCAATCAGCGTGGCTTTCAGATCTCGCCGAGCGCAGGCGAGCAAGGCGACTACGTGATTGAAAGGGCGTTTGCCGAGCGTTAGGTAGGCAGCGTTG
>JALQWJ010000152.1:0-4109 GCA_023258775.1 Burkholderiaceae bacterium
GCTATGGTTATGCAGAAGCGCCCATCCACACCAAATCTCAATGGGATCGACTCGCTGGCAGTTATTTACAGGCGCGAAAAAATCTTAAAGCGGTTGTGTTGATCAGTGATGTACGACGTGGCCTCACCACGCTCGATGAGGATTTATTGCGCTGGGTAGCCCCTCATATACCAGTCGTCATGCTGCTAACCAAAGCCGATAAGCTCACGAATCAAGAGCGACTAAGGGCGATCAAGGCGATGAAGGCAAAAATTAAAGGGGGCGAGCTTTTGCGCTCGGAAGCTTTGCTTCAATGCTTGCTCTTTTCAGCGACCCATCGCATGGGACTTGATGAAACACGCGAATTAATCAGGGCTTGGCTCGTTGGATCTGCTAATCCAGGCCAGCCTGAAGATGCTAAATCGCTTTGAGGCTACTTAAGACCTCATGCCAATTAAAGTATTCGTAAAAATCGCTTGTCCAGGCTAACCAAAAGCTGTAAAACGTCGTTGACGTCCAACTTTACTGACGGCACCTAATCATTTGATGAACGCTCAATGATCGATTTGATAAACGCTCAATGATCGCGTTAGCCTGTCGATGAACCCTCATGCTTCAATATCGATCCAAAAGCACCCGAGGTGGAAAAAAGAGGCCCCGGCTTCAAGCCGGGGCAAACGCCTTTCAGTTGAAGGCTCCCGCTCAGGGAGGAGAAGCGGGTAATGCAAACCGAGCTCAGTGCTGTTGGAGTCAGGTCGAAGACTCGAGTCACCAAGTCAGCTGCATCAGTTGTCCATGATAAGCCCTAGACAAAAAACTGCAAGCAGGTCATTTGTCCAGGCTGACGTGCGGCTCAATTTAGCCGATAAAAGTGTGAGATCCAGCCGATACGACCGAAATAACAAAACCTCCCGCATGCAAAAACCATAAGGAATTCACAACAATGACCCCAAATCACCCGCATCCTGGCTTGCATACAGCGTCGTTTCCGGCATTCCGTGCACGCCGGACTAGAAAAGATGATTGGTCTCGGCGTCTGGTTCGCGAGCATCGCCTAAGCGTTGACGATTTGATTTACCCGACCTTTGTCATTGACAAACACAATTACGAGGAAACAGTCGCGTCGATGCCAGGGGTAAGTCGCTTCAGCCCGGATCGGCTGCTTGCGGTCGCCGAAGACTGTGTCGCGCTTGGTATCCCCGTGATGGCGATTTTCCCGGTGATCGATCCCGCAATCAAAACCCCAGACGGCATGATTGCAACCGACCCGGAAGGGCTTATTCCTCGGACCGTAAGAATGATCAAAGCACGTTTTCCAGAGCTTGGCGTGCTTACTGATGTCGCACTCGACCCCTTTACCAGCCACGGCCAGGACGGGGTCTTGGACAGTGAAGGTTATGTGCTCAACGATGAGACGACAGCCATCCTGGTCGCGCAAGCGCGGGTGCAAGCTCAGGCTGGGGTCGACATTATTGCGCCCTCAGACATGATGGATGGTCGCGTTGGCGCCCTGAGGGGCATGCTCGAGGCAGAGCGCTTCATTCATACCCAAATCATGGCTTACTCAGCCAAGTACGCCTCAGGCTTTTACGGGCCATTTCGTGACGCGGTCGGTTCAGCGAAAAACCTGGGCAAAAGCAATAAAAAAACTTATCAAATGGACCCTGGCAATTCAGACGAAGCGCTTCGCGAAGTAGCCCTTGATCTGGCCGAAGGGGCCGATATGGTGATGGTCAAGCCCGGGATGCCCTACTTGGATATTTTGCACCGAGTCAAAGCGGCATTTAGGGTGCCGACCTTTGTTTATCAGGTTAGCGGCGAGTACGCGATGCTTAAGGCTGCGGCTCAGCAAGGATGGCTTGATGAGCGTAGCGTTGCCCTTGAGTCAATGATGGCTTTTCGACGTGCTGGTGCCGACGGTATCCTCACCTATTTCGCACGAGACATTGCGAGATGGCTGCGCGAAGACGACTGAATCTCAAGCTGCGCGTAGTCAGCGTGGCGTTAAAGCTGGTGCGCTAAGCGGGCACCGCCGGCCGACACTTAAGCCTGCACAAGCTTTTCCCAAAGCTTGTCAGCCCCAAGCTTGATCGCCTGATGACCCAGCCGGCTCTGCCAGTAGTGCTCGGCGCCAAAACTATCGCGCCACGCCAAAAGCCTGCGGGTAGTGAAATGCAACATATGTTCGCGGGTATAGCCCATCGCAGCGTGAACCTGATGAGCGATTTCAAAGACCTTGGCCGCAGCCTCGCCGCATCGTGCCTTGGCTGCACCCACCCACCATTCACAACGATGTGCATCAACAGGATCAGGCCAGCTTGCGGCTGCAAAAGCCTCGCTTGCTGATCCCACAATAGCCGACGCGGCTGCAACCTCGCTTGCCATGACCGCTAGCATGTGCTGCACTGCCTGAAACTTTCCAATAGGCTTTCCAAACTGGACACGTTCATTGGCAAATTGCAGCGAAAGCTGCAAAGCTTTGCTCATCGCATGACTCATTTGAACGCTACGAAGAAGGGCTCCGGCCTGCATTAACCATCGATCAGCATGTGGAAGTGCGATCTGGTTTAAGTTACTCAGTGACTTTGCTGTGAACTGCAAATCACAGCATGGCTCACCCGCAAGGTTTCGGGTCCGGCTAAAACCCTCTTGTTCGCTGGGACGATACACCCAGGCAAGCGATGCCGTCGCGCCTTGCCCCACCGCCACCAGGGCGGCCTCGCAGATTGGCCCGTAACTCAGCCCTCGAACGCGCAGATGAGCATCCACAAGACCGATACTCAAGGCCTGATCATGCAGCCTTGCATCGGGCAGGTAATCAGCCTGCTTGGCAAGCGCAAGGGCAAGTGCGCTCTCGGCAATCGGTACCGGGAGCGCGTGAAAGGCAAGCCGCCCAAGCACGGGCAAGAGCTCGGCAATCGAAAGCTCAACCCCGCCGTCTTCCTCGTTAAGGCAAGCCTGAGCTAGCCCAAGGTCTTGCAAGTCACGCCAAAGCTGCGCAGGCCACTGCCCGGCCTCAGCAAGTTCGCGTGCCGCACGATCACCATGCGCAAGCGCGACCTTATCGATTGCATCCACGAGCGCTTCTAACATCGGCTGTGTCATCGCTTCACCTATCTCAGACCAAGGCCACGAGCGATCATCCCGCGCAGTATTTCCCGAGTGCCCCCTCTGAGGGTGAACGAGGGTGACTGAAGCATCGTCATACCCCAGTGATGCGATAACCCGTGTTCATCACCGAGCATGGCTTCCATCGGCAACAGACTACGCAATCGCTCAGGTACCTCGCGCTCAAATGCCGTGCCCAGGTCCTTAACCAAGGCTGCCTCAACCACTGGCTGAGCCCCCTGCTCAAGCATCCCGGCAATCGAGGTCGACATGCTTCGCAAAGCCATCAAGTGGCTTAACAAGCGGCCAATTGCAGCTGCTTCCTGATGATCAAATGCGCGCTCAGCCTGATCATGATCTGCGTGCCCTAAGTGCTCATGAAGCACGCGCGTTGAGCCATCCTGAGTGAGCGCACCCAGCACTTGGCGCAACAGTGGAAAACTGGTGAGGAATCGATCGGGTCCTGATCGCTCAAACGCGAGTTCGCCAGTCACCATATCCCAACCGCTACCCTCCTGCCCAATCATCATGTCATCAGGGACCCAGCAATCATCAAAACTGATTTGATTGAAGTCATGCCCGCCGTAAAGATTATGGATAGGCCGAATATCGATGCCAGGCTGTGTTGTGTCGATGATGAACTGGGTAAGGCCGCCATGTCTTTGAGCCTCAGCACCACCGGTACGGACAAGTGCGATAAGGTAATGGGCATGGTGCGCACCGCTAGTCCAGACTTTGCTGCCTGAAATCCGCCAGCCGTCCTCGGTTTTTCGCGCACGACTTCGGACAGCCGCCAAATCCGAACCCGAATCAGGCTCGCTCATCCCGATGCCAAAAAAACAAGTTCCCGCGGCAATTCGCGGAAGGATCGTCGATCTGGCACGCTCTGAGCCATGTCTGAGTATTTGGTAGCCGCTTTGGCGATCAGCGACCCAGTGTGCCCCCACGGGAGCGCCCGCAGCGAGCAGCTCCTCGACCACCACATAGCGCTCTAAGGTGCTTCGCTCGTGACCCCCCTAGCG
>JALQWJ010000152.1:4119-4482 GCA_023258775.1 Burkholderiaceae bacterium
GGTCATACCAAGAAAGCCAGCCTGACCGAGCCTTTGACTGAAAGCAGCATCGTGGATCGACCAGCTATTGCTTTGCGGCACGATGCGCCCAGCCTTGACTTCTTGGTCGACTAACTGGCGAACCGAGGCTCTAAGTGCCGACTCGGTATCTGGCATTATGACGGCGGGAAATCGAAATTCATTCATACCGCAAGCCTAACTCAGCGGCAGGCTTGAGGCCGACAAATTCTAATCTGGAGGGTCTTTTGGGCTAGCCAGCCATTCCAATAACCGAAGGGTCGTTTGAGCTAGACCGCCATTCCAATAACCGAAGGGTCGTTTGAGCTAGACCGCCATGCCAATAACCGAAGGGTCGTTTGAGCT
>JALQWJ010000153.1 GCA_023258775.1 Burkholderiaceae bacterium
CTTGCCTCAATTCAACCGATCGATCGTGGCAAGCAACAACCGTCAGTGGGAACTCGGGTGGAGAGGGCGGCACTCAAATACACACCGTTGGGAGTTGATTGGTTTTCATGTCCGAAGCTCAAACGAAATAGTGGTTGATCGGTCATTAGCGGGTCAAAATAGTTTTCGTAATGCGCCGGGCACTGAACGATATGGCCTTGAGATGTCCTGGGCCACCCATTGGTCGGCAAACTGGCAAAGTTATCTGAGTCTGACGCGCATGAAAGCCCACTATCAAGGAGACTGGACGCTTGCCGGGCAATCCATGACTGATCGCTGGATGCCTGCCACAGCTGATCTTGCCGGCTTTGCCGAAGTCCGGTATCAGTATGGGCAGCAGCAGAGTGCCGTCGAGCTTAGGCACGTGGGTAAGCGATTTGCCAACGATCTTAATACGCTATCGGTACCAGCATTTCAAACTTGGGCTATTCGATGGCAGCGACGATTGCTTATCGGCACAAATCGCTTGACAGCCATGGTCCGGGTCGACAATCTGTTTGATCGTCGATATGTTGGAAGTCTCATTGTTAATAATACAAGTCCTTTTGAGCCATCGCCTGGCAGAGCAGCATGGATCAGCTTACGAATGCGCCTTCCTGTGTTTTAGTTTGGTTGTGACCTAGCCAATGTTTTATGGTTGGGTTATCGTTGGGATCGCTTTTGTAACGATGGCGCTTAGTGTTACAGCGCGCACATCGTTCTCATTATTGCTTCCGCCGATGCTCGATGAGTTTGCTTGGGATCGTGCCGAGGTGGCAGGAGCCTTTTCTTTTGGTTTTTTCTGCTCAGCCTTGATCAGTCCTTGGGCGGGTAAATGGATGGACCGCCAAGGGCCTAGACCAGTTATTACCCTCGGTGCTGTGATGATGTGCGCTGGTCTATTTCTCAGCACCCGAATTGAGCACTTGTGGGAGCTTTATCTCACCCTGGGTTTGCTGGTCGGTGCTGGGGCAAACCTGATGTCCTATACGGCTCAGTCACAATACCTCCCCAATTGGTTCGTGCGCAAACGAGGCCTTGCCATCAGTATCGCCTTTTCTGGGGTAGGCATCGGCTCTATCCTGATCCTGCCCTTGCTTCAACAAGTGATATTGACCGAGGGCTGGCGTCAGGCCTGTTTGTGGATGGCCGCAATGCTCATGCTTATCGCCTTGCCTCTGAATCGCTTTGTGCGTCGAAAGCCCGAGGATATGGGTTTGCTGCCCGACGGCGATACTCAAAGCGCAGAAGGCTTAACAGGAAAAGTGCCGCTTAACTCTCACTTCATCGTTGATACGGCATGGGCCTCGAAGGACTGGACGGTTGGTGCAGCCTTGCAAACGAGCCGCTTTTGGTGGATTTGCGGCGGCTTCTTTTGCGCATTGGTTGCATGGTACGCAGTCCAAGTGCATCAAACCAAGTATTTGCTCGAGCTTGGCTTTGACCCGAGTGTTGCTGCTTGGGCGCTTGGATGGGTGAGTGTAGTGGCGATTCCGGGGCAAATACTTTTGGGTGCCGCGTCTGACCGGATAGGGCGAGAAGCCGTCTGGTCCATCGGTTGTCTAGGCTTTGCGATTTGTTACTTTGCACTTTTGATGCTTGAGCATTCGCCTTGGACCGGCTGGTTGGTCTTCATGGTGTTTTCCCAAGGTTTTCTTGGCTATTCGCTCACTTCGGTCATGGGAGCTATAGTCGCCGAGCTCTTTCAAGGCAAACATTTCGCTGCGATTTTCGGTTTGATCAACATTGCCTTATTAGGGGGCGGGGCTTTTGGGCCTTGGTTAGCCGGTTGGATCCATGATCAACAGGGTAGTTATCGCTCGGCTTTCATGATTTGTATCGCAGCTTGTCTGTTTTCGAGCTATGCGATTTTTCGGGCTTCGCCAGGCAAAGTTCGCCGAGTGTGTAAAGCCTAGTTAAGTTTATCGAGTTTATAACGTAGGATGATAAGGGTGGAAAATGTCAAAAAGAATACTGATTACAGGTGCTGGAAGTGGCTTCGGTTTGGGTGCAGCGGTGGCGCTTGCCAAGCGAGGACACCGTGTCATCGCAACGGTGCTCAATGACCAACAGGCCCAAGCGCTTTCTGAGCAATCCTTGCCCATAGACATCATCAAGCTCGACATTACCAAGGCCGAGGATAGGGATCAGGTCGAAGGCTTCGAAGTCGACGTCTTTTTTGCAAATGCCGCGCTTGGGCAGACCGGCCCAGTATCGCTGATTCCGATCGATCGTCTTCGCAGGGTTTTTGAGGTCAATGTGTTTGCAACAGTCGCTATCACACAGCAGATCGCCCTAAGCATGCGCAAAAGACGTAGCGGGCGAATCGTTATCGTTTCTTCGATCGGCGGCGTCCGTGCAGGTATGGGCTCTGGTCCATACACCATGACTAAACATGCGATTCAGGCATTCGGAAATGCACTCCGAGCCGAGCTTGCATTATTCGGCGTTGATGTATGTCTGATTAATCCTGGCCCGTATGCAACAGGCTTTAATGATGCGATGGCCAATGATCCAGGCGAATGGTTTAATCCTGAAGAGGTAGCGCCCGAAGACCTGGCAGCCATGGACTTTCTGAGAAAGCGCATTACAGTCGGACAACTCGATCCACAAGAGGTTGTTAATCGCTATGTGGAACTTGCCGAAGCGGAAAGCACGGAGGCTGTGAATTTTGTACCGAACGATATTTTAGAGCGTATGGCTGCGAGGAAGTAATTGGCAAAATGATAGTGATTGAGCTTTCAATGCAAGGAGACACAAGGTGACACATTGGCTCGACAAATCGCTAGCAGCGATGAGAGGCTTGGGTTGGGCGAAGAGCCCTCGCACGCATGAATTAACCGAAGCTAAGCAGGGTGTTTATCACTACACCATTGGCCCTTATTCAAGCGAGGTGCTCAGGATCGCTCCTGGGGATCGGGTGATTGTTGAGACGAGGGATGCCTTTGAAGGTAAGGTCAAGACTGAAGAAGATCTTCCCTCCAAGGTTCTTCGGATGCCCTTTGTCAACCCGCAAAACGGACCTATCATGATTGAAGGTGCGGAGAAGGGTGATGTGCTTGCAGTCTATATTGAGTCGATGATTCCAAGAGGCGAAAACCCGCGAGGTACCTGCGCCATGATTCCGCAGTTTGGAGCGCTTTCAGGTACATCGCTCACTGCCTTGCTGGCAGCGGATCTTCCAGAGATTGTGCGAAAAATTGATGTGGACGAGCAAGGTGTCTATTGGAGTAAGCGAGTCACACTTCCTTATAAACCACATATCGGTACCTTAAGCTGTTCACCAGAGATTGATTCAATCAACACGCTCACACCCGATCAGCATGGCGGCAATATGGATTTGCCCGATATGGGGCCAGGTAGCATTACCTATTTGCCCGTCCGAACCAAAGACGCCAGACTCTTTATTGGTGACGCCCATGCCTGTCAGGGTGATGGCGAGGTCTGTGGTACGGCAGTGGAATATCCAAGCACGACAACGATTCGGGTCGATGTAATTAAGAACTGGTCGATTGAATGGCCGCGTCTTGAAACCGAACATATGTTGATGACGATCGGTAGCGCACGTCCACTCGAAGATGCAACAAGAATAGCGTACAAAGATCTTGTACTGTGGATGGAGGCCGAATACGGTTTTGATCGCTGGGATGCTTACATGATGCTAAGCCAATGTGGCATTGTCCGTTTGGGTAATTTTGTGGATCCGAAATACACCGTAGGCACCGGAATTTTGAAGCGCTATTTGGTTTGAGGCAAGGCTCAACAACAGGTGTTGGCCTGGTTCATCGCTAAGCGCTCAGTGAATTGGCGCAGCGACTAACGTATTTCAATGAATCATTATCAATGTTAGGAGATCGTTATGGATCTTGGTTTGAATGGTTTAAAAGCCGTTGTAACGGGCGGTACAAAGGGTATCGGCAGGGCGATTGTTGAGACCTTGGCACAAGAAGGTGCGCATGTTAGCTTTTGCGCCAGAAGTCAGCAAGACGTCGATGATGCGCTTAATCTTATGCATGCTCGAGGCCTGAAGGTCGATGCGAAGGCGCTTGATATTGCTAATGCGCATGACCTTTCCCAATGGGTTGTTGAGTCTTCTAGCGCAATGCATGGTATTGACATCATCGTTGCCAACGTCAGCGCCCTGGCTATTGGTGCCGATGAGGAAAGCTGGAAGAAGGGTTTTGATGTCGACATGATGGGTACCGTACGACTCGTCAATGCCGCGATGCCGTCCTTGGAGCAAAGTAAACATCCCGCGATTGTGACGATTTCAAGTGTGTCTGGCAGGGAGATCGATTTTGCATCCGGTCCTTACGGCGCCTTCAAGGCTGCGATCATTCATTACACGCAGGGGCTTGCGTTTCATCTTGCCAGCAAAGGTATTAGAGCAAATACCGTCTCCCCTGGAAATACTTATGTCCC
>JALQWJ010000154.1 GCA_023258775.1 Burkholderiaceae bacterium
TCAGCATGAAAGTGTCTTCCACAAACAAGCATATCGCTTGAGACCGCAATCGTTTGACCCAAATGGGTTGAGCTGCTCAATAGGGCACAGTCATCACCGATACCCAGTAAGGAAGCAGCCTCACCGAGACGCTTGCGTTGCTGATGGGCTGGCCTTGCAAACCATCGATTAATACGCTCAAACTCGCCCATTGCTTGCATGGCGTGCTACACAATAACGAAGGATTGAAGACCTCGCATCAACCCGTACTGTTGCCGGCCTGTGCTTCGACGGCGCGAAGTCTTAAGGCGAGCTTATCCAGCACTCCGTTTACAAATTTATATCCATCGGTACCACCAAAGCTCTTTGCGAGTTCGACGGCCTCATTGATCACCACACGATAAGGAATTTCAAGATGATGCAATAATTCGTACGTACTTAAAAGCAGTACAGCGTGCTCCACAGGACTGAGTTCTTGCACCTTCCGGTCGAGACAGGGCGAAAATAAATCCTCCAGGTCTGCCGAGGTATTAATTGAACCCTCGAGCAAGGTCATGAAATGTGTTTCGTCGGCCTTTCGGTACTCCGGATGTTGCATCAGATGCGCCCGAATCAAGCGCGCATGCTCACCCGTAAGCAGCCACTGATAAAGGCCTTGAAGCGCATAAACCCTTGCTCGTCTGCGTGCCGTGATGCTCTTTGACCCCGACTGCGTTTCAGTCATTGGCAGCCTCATCGACCGATTCAGCATCCGGGTCGAGTTGATCGATAACAGCATAAAGTTCAGCCATTTCAACCGCAACACGTGCGGCATCAGCGCCTTTGTCGACGGCGCGCGCCATCGCCTGCTCATCGGTATCGGTGGTAAGTACTGCGTTTGCAATAGGAATATCGAATTCAAGCGCAACCTGTCGAATACCGGCAGCACTTTCATTGGATACCACTTCAAAGTGATAGGTTTCACCACGAATGACCGCGCCAATCGCAATCAGAGCATCAAATTGCATGCTTTGCGCTAATTTCGATAACACACCTGGAATTTCAAGCGCACCGGGTACTGTCATCACGACCACATCGTCTTCTGAAACACCCAAGTCAGCAAGGGTGTCGAGACAGGACTGACGCAAGGCTTCACAAACCGGAGCGTTGAAGCGAGCTTGAACAATGCCTATCCGCATGCCGGTACCGTCAACAATCGCCTCAAAAACTTCTGCTTCCACGCGCATTCTCCTTAAGCATGAGTAACAAAACCGAGCACCTCAAGGTCAAAGCCTGACATGCTTGGCATTTTTCGGGGATTGGACAATAAACGCATTTTGCGAACACCTAAATCGCGCAAAATCTGTGCACCGATTCCATAGGTTCGCAGATCCATTTTTGCTGCCCGACGCATCGCTTGCAGACCTGCAACATCGCCGCGGTCTGCAGCAAGGCAGGCGTCAAAGCGCTGAAAGACGGCCTCGGCGTCTTGAGCTACATTTAATAACACAACAACGCCTGCCCCTTCAAAAGAGGCCATGGTCTCCAGCGCCTTATCAAGCGGCCAGGAGTGGCCAGGCGCAGAGCCATTGAGTAAATCGAGCACATTCAAGGGCTCGTGAACCCGCACCAGGGTTTCCTGATCGGCCAAAGGCTTTCGGTGAACAATTGCCAGATGCGGTGATTGCGCTGCAGCGTCGCGAAACATCACCAACTGAAACTCCCCCTGAGCCAGACGGATCTTGCGTTCACCCACTCGGGTGACAAGTTTTTCGTTCTCACTTCGATAATGGATTAAACTTTCAATCGTTCCTATTTTTAAGCCATGCTCTTGAGCAAATAAAATCAAGTCAGGCAAACGTGCCATCGTGCCGTCATCGTTGAGAATTTCGCAAATTACAGCAGCAGGCTCGCAACCTGCCATGGCAGCAAGATCACAACCCGCTTCGGTATGTCCGGCACGGATCAAGACGCCTCCAGGCTGTGCCATCAGTGGGAAAATATGCCCGGGTTGTACAAGATCTGACGCACGCGCATGACGCGCCACGGCTGCTTGCACTGTGCGAGCGCGGTCAGCCGCCGAAATTCCCGTGGTAACGCCTTCGGCTGCCTCAATGGAAACCGTGAAGTTCGTGCCATGAGGCGAACCATTTTGGCTCACCATCAGCGGGAGCTTTAAGAGCTCACAACGCTCTCGTGTAAGCGTTAGACAAATCAGACCGCGGCCAAAACGCGCCATAAAATTAATTGCCTCAGCGCTCACATGCTCTGCGGCCATCACCAGATCGCCTTCGTTTTCGCGATCTTCCTCATCGATGAGTACGACGATTCTGCCCGCGCGAAGCTCGGCAACGATTTCAGGCACCGAAGCAATTGAAGCATTGCCTGCTGCGGCCGAATTGATGGGCGTCACGCTCGATGTCATTTTCATTGCAGTGCAGACCTTAGCTCGTTTCGCTGATTGGAATTGTAGGCTTGAACTGCATCAAGCGCTCACAATAGCGCGCGATCAGGTCCACTTCCAGATTCACCGCCGAACCCACTTTCAAGTGTGCAAGCGTGGTGTTTTGAAGCGTGTGGGGAATCAGGTTGATATGAATGCGACATGAGTCTTGTAAATCTTCGACCCGATTCACCGTGAGGCTCACTCCCTGCACGGCAACAGATCCCTTGTAGGCAAAGAATCTGGCAAGTTCACCCGGTGCATCGATGACGAGGTGCCAGGACTCACCGATTTCTTCAAACTGTGAGACATGACCGTGTCCGTCGACGTGCCCACTGACAAGGTGGCCACCCAAGACCTGCGACAAGCTCAGTGCCTTTTCCAAGTTGACTGGTCCGAGCGCATTCAGCCCTACCGTGCGCAAGAGGCTCTCGCGGGAAACGTCGATATCAAAATGCTCACCATGTTTGGCGACCACCGTCATGCAAGCGCCATTAATCGCGATCGAATCACCGAGGGCAACGTCGCTTAAATCCAATTGCCCTGCATGAATGCTAAGCCTTTGGCCGTAGTTTTCAGCAAGCGGCTGAATGGATTCAATACGACCGACAGCCGCTACGATTCCTGTAAACATCGTTGAACCTCAAATTAAGTACGATATACAAACTTTAGAACTTAAAGCATTGCGAGCCATTGCGTCGAGCCATGCGCCCGCAAGCGCAGCCTCAGATCACGACCCAGACTTTGATGCTCAACAAAACCCCATGTACTTACATCGGGTATTCGGTCAAGGCCAGGCAAGTCAAACATTGGCATACCTGGTCCGAGCAAGTGCGGCGCAAGATAGACCAGTAATTCGTCAACACAGGCGTCTCGCAGCAGCGAACCATTGAGCTTATAGCCTGCTTCAATGTGAAGTTCGTTAATCCCTTGGCTCGCCAGCCATTGCATCATTGCCTCAAGATCGACCTTAGCTTGCGAATTAGGCAGGGATATAAGGCGGTGGCCGGCATCCTCAAGTGCCTGCCAGACCGACTGCCGCCTTGAGGCTTCATCGAGCGCCGTCACGATCCATACACCAGGTTCAGCAAGTACTCGCGCATTTGTTGAAACGTCTAGGCGTGAATCCACCAAGACTCTGATTGGCTGCCGACTTGTCTCAACGTAGCGCACATTCAATTGCGGATCATCGTCTTTGACCGTGCCGATGCCCGTAAGAAGCGCCGAGGCGCGTGCGCGCCAGCGATGACCGTCTGCCCGAGCCGTTTCCTCAGTAATCCATTGACTTTGTCGATTATTCAGCGCGGTTTTCCCATCGAGCGAGGCCGCAAGCTTTAACCGCACCCATGGCCGCTTGCGCAGCATTCTGGACAAGAACCCAAGGTTTAGCTCGATCGCTTCAGCGGCCATCAAGCCGACATCGACCTTAATACCAGCAGCACGCAAGCGCCCAACACCTTCGCCGTTGACCAATGGGTTGGGATCTTGCATTGCCACCACAACACGCGAAATGCCCGCCCGAATCAGCGCATCGCAGCATGGTCCCGTACGCCCAAGATGCGAGCAGGGTTCAAGCGTGACATAAGCGACTGCCCCTTTTGCAAATTCGCCTGCCCTGGCTAACGCATGTACTTCGGCATGCGCTTCACCGGCTCTCAGATGCCAGCCCTCACCAACGACTGTTTCATTTTGTACGATTAGACATCCCACTCGGGGGTTTGGATCGGTGGTGAATAGTCCCAGCGACGCCAGATCAAGCGCCTGACGCATAAATTGATGGTCTGATGGGCTAAACATCGTCGTATTCTATGCCTTGACGCTCACTGACCCTCGGCGATTGCTGACATGTGTTGCCAAGCCCTCTGTTCATTAACCACTGATCATTCTATTTACCTATGACAATTCCAACGGCTAGCAACGAGGGCGCTCAAAGTGCCACAGCACGAATTGGCGGCCATTTGGTTGCGGATGCACTCGCTGCACAAGGTGTTGACACGATTTTTGGTGTCCCCGGGGAGAGTTATCTTC
>JALQWJ010000155.1 GCA_023258775.1 Burkholderiaceae bacterium
TATGCGGGCGAAATCGTGGAGTCCCGAAGCAGTCGAGCGTTTTTTGCATCTCCGCGGCATCCTTATGGCAAGTTGTTGCTGCGCGCATTGCCTAAAGCCAGCGATCGTGGGCGGGCGCTGGCAGCAATTGAGGGCTTTGTACCTTCAATGAGGCAGACATTCAAAGGCTGCCGATTTGCGCCGCGCTGTCCTTGGGCTTTGCAGACCTGCCATGAGCAGATTCCAAACCTTGACAGACATCGTGAGGTCCGGTGTTTGCGCGATGGCGAATCGCTGGGCTTTCAGCAATTACCTGCTACCGAGTCAGCGAAGGCTGAGCGCTCAGCTAGGCGAATCGTTACTCCCTCGCGCGATCAGTCTTCGCGCTCAGGGCTTTCAGGCGAGCTACTCAAGGTCCGCGGCCTCCGAGTCCGCTATCGACGTTCGCGCACCTGGTTTGAAGCGGTAGCTGGCATTGACTTCGATCTGCGTCGGGGTGAGACGCTTGCACTTGTTGGTGAATCAGGCTGTGGGAAAACCAGCCTCGGCAAGGCGCTCATGGGTTTATTGCCCGAAGACGCTCGTGTTGATGGCCAGGCCCTTTTTCCAGAAGACGGCCTGCAACTGATACCTCGAGACGCCGGCCGCAAGCTCGCAATTCAATCGCGCATGCAAATGATTTTCCAAGATCCTTTTGCTTCGCTAAATCCGCGCATGCGTATTCAGCAAGTTCTCGAAGAGGGTATGTTGGCGCTGAAAGTTGGTCTTTCTAGCCAACAAAGGCTCGACCGGCTGGTGGAGCTCCTCGAGCAGGTTGGCTTGGGCCCTGATGCGCTGAATCGCTACCCGCATGAGTTTTCGGGCGGCCAGCGCCAGCGTATTGCGATCGCTCGAGCGCTCGCCGTGGAGCCGCGCTTGTTGATTTGCGACGAGCCGACCTCAGCGCTTGATGTATCGGTGCAGGCCCAGATTTTGAATCTACTTGCGCAACTGCGCGACGCGCTTGGGCTGAGCCTGATCTTCATCACCCATAACATTGGTGTTGTCGAATATTTGGCCGATCGGGTCGCAGTGATGCATGAAGGACGCATTGTCGAGCACGGGGATGCGACCCGACTAATCGAGCAGCCGCAAGACGCCTACACGCAATCTTTGCTCGCATCGGTACCGCGTTTGCGGGCCTGATGAGCCTGTTTGGCGGCCATGCTAATGCCACTGATAAGCCATTCAATACCCAAGCTCAGACTTTCATCAATGCGTCCCTTACCGGTCTTGGCAGCAGACATGGCAAGTTGCAAATGAGGATAGGGTCTTAGTGTTTGCGGTTTGATCAAATGACCTTGTAGGGCACGTCGAGAAATCAACAGGCCAAATCCATCAACAACTGTACCGTAGAGCCGAAACCAATGCAGGCGTTGATCACTCGGCACGCCAGCCTCAGCGAGTCGCTCTAAGATCCACTCCATGAGACCCAAGCTGTGCCCATCGCGCAGCAGGCGACTATAAATGAGTGGTGCGGTGCGAGGGAACTGTCTAGCCATCGCAACATGTTGAGCGAAGCAATCTCGCAGGGCTTGATCCCAGGGAGTGTCTACGCGGGGACGCGCGCGGATGACCAGCTCTTCAGCAACTGCATCGAGTAATTCATCTTTCGACTTGAAGTAGTGGTAAAGCGACATGGCCTCCACACCAAGGTGGCGCGCCAGGCTGCGCATACTTAAGGCCTCAACCCCCTCCATTTCAATTCGCGTAATCGCGGCAAGCACAATGGTTTGAGAGCTTAGTTTTCTTGATGGGGCGAGATCCATAATGGCTAGGGTAGCGGTAATGTCGTCGATGGTGTCAGCCCAGGATAGATTGAATCGGATCTGCTATCACCTACAAGGAATAGGTTTCGGTACAGCAAGTGTGTCGAATAATCAACGAAAGTCGAATACGCACTCCGAAATTAGCCGATTCAAGCGGAGGATTTACCCTTCTTCACGACGTAGACGGTCATCGGACTGTCAAATAAGTCATTTGTCTGTCAAACTTCCACCATGCCGCAAAGCCGCAAACCAAGGTTTGTTGGTCCTGGCAAGCACGCAGGGTGTGGACGACTGAGGTTTGCTGCGTTCGGCGTGCAATGAACCAACCTTTTTCTGGGGAGACCAAGTGATGTTTCGTAAGACGCCCATCAGCGCATGTGTAGCGCTTGCATTTGGGGCCGGAGCGAGTTTGTTTGCTGCGCAAGCGCTAGCTCAAGGCACGGTTGAGGTAACAGGTTCACGCATTAAGCGTGTTGACGCCGAAGGGGCAGTGCCAGTGACTGTTATTACTCGGGAGCAACTCGAGTCGAGCGGCGTCACGTCGGTTGCCGAAGTTATGCGTAACGTAACGTTCGCTGCTTCGGGTAATTTCAGACCGCAGTCAGGCTCATCGGCTCAGTCTTGGGCCGCTATGGACCTTAAAGGTCTTGGCTCAGGTCGTACGCTCGTGCTCATCGATGGTCGTCGCGCGCCTAAAGGCCCCATGGTTGCTACCGGTGCTGACATGAACGCTATTCCTCTCGGTGCTGTCGAACGCATCGAGATTCTTACCGACGGTGCGTCGGCTATTTATGGTTCTGATGCTATTGCTGGTGTCGTAAATATCATCACCCGCAAAGATTTTGAAGGTTTCCAGTACTCCTTTGGTTATACCGATCCATCAAATGCAGGTGGTGAGCGTCGCGAAGGTTCCGTGTTGTTTGGCACCTCGGGTAAAGATGGACGTGTTTTGGCTGGCGTTTCCTACAACGAGCGCGGGATGGTGTTCACCAGTCAAAGACCGTGGGGAACGGACAAAGGGGTTTCGTCATTCGGCAACAACTACGTAACAAGCAAGGGGCTGGTGGCAGTACCTGGTGGTTGTAAAGATAAAGACTTTTGGATAACAGGCTCAGGTACTTGTTCCTTTGACTTCAATTCAAGAGCTGCCGATGAAGCGTCAGTCAAGAATGCTTCGTTGTTCGCGAGAGGCGAATACAGAGTCAATAATGACTGGTCCTTATATGCAAATACCGGCATAACCCGTGTAGAGAGCTTTGGCCGATACGCGCCAACTCCAGGTGCGGTGGTGCTGAGTGCGACTAGCCCAAATAACATTGCATCTCAGGTTGATCCGTCAATGGCGGGACAGTCTGTGACTTTGCGTCATCGGTTTGCGGCGGCAGGCAATAGGGATACGAGTACCAATAGTAATATTTACGACATGCTCCTTGGCACTCAAGGTCAAATCGGTGGCGTCGCCATTGATGCTGGGATCCGTTGGACAGACTACCAATACATTGAATTAGGTAGAAATTACATTGTTACTGCCATAGCGGAACAGTTTATCAATTCGGGTAAGTACAATATTTTTAATCCCAGCGGCAACTCTCCTGATGTACTTAACGCCATTAAGGCGACCATAGGGAGAGACTCAAACTTCAAGATCGCCGAGATGTACGGAACTGCGACGGTGCCCTTGATGAAGATGGCAGGTGGAAACGCACAGATTCTCGTCGGTGGCGAACGCCGTATGGAGTATTACCAAGATAAGTACGACTCGCTTTCTGAAGGTGGACAGATTCTTGGATCTGCAGGCAACTCCGCAGGGGGAAATCGGGGAGTAACCTCGGCTTTCTCGGAAGCCCTATTTCCTGTCGTAAGTGGCGTTGAACTTTCGCTTGCAGCGCGTCACGAGAACTACTCTGACTATGGAAGCTCAAATGCTCCCAAGGCGTCTGTTCGCTGGAAGCTCAACAACAACCTCTTGCTTCGTGGATCGGTCGGTGCGGGGTTTGCAGCGCCTTCGCTTGACAAGATCACGATGAAAGAGTCGTTCAGCGCTGAGTCGGTGATTGATCCCAGAACTTATATCGCATTCGGTGGTGCGGCTGCACAGGCTAACTCCAGGCAGGTTCAAGTCGACACCTATTACATTGCCAATCCCAATCTTTCAGCAGAAAAATCGAAGAACTGGTCGCTTGGTTTTGTTTGGGATGTTATGCCCCAGCTCAGCATCAAGGCTGATCTATGGAACATTGACGTAACCGATAAGATTGCGCAAATCACGGCTCAAGGCATTATCAATCGCTCCAATGGTACTGATCCTCGGGCTATTCCCTCGGGTTTAGGTATTACGCGTAATGCTGTTACTGGCGCTATCGAGCGTATTCAGGCGGGCTATGGTAACGAGGGCGAGATTGGTCTTCGTGGTGTCGACTTAACGGTGAATGCACGCTACAAAGTACTCGGTAAAAACATCGACCAACGTCTCACCTGGTCGCGTATGAACAGTTACGTTGACGATGGTGATGAGCTTGCTGGTACCGCTGGTTTGCCGAAGGATCGCATGGTTCTTGCGACGAAAGTGCCCTTGATGCCGAAGATGGATTTGTTCTGGTATGCGAACTATATCGGTGCTCACGGCAATGCTGAAGCGGGT
>JALQWJ010000156.1 GCA_023258775.1 Burkholderiaceae bacterium
GCCAGCATGCGCATAACTCACCAGTCTTGCCAAAGCCTTTTTTCCATGACGTGCTGCTGCAGCTGCATCCATCAGGACAACAGCGGCCGCACCATCATTAATGCCCGAAGCATTGCCGGCGGTGACTGTGCCGTTTTCCTTGAGGAACACTGGCTTTAGCTTGCTCATATCCTCTGGCTTAACATCCATCCGGACGTGCTCGTCGGTGTCAAAAACCACAGGTCCTTTGCGCGACTTGATTTCAAGGCCAAGGATTTGCGCCTTAAAGCGTCCTTCTTCGATCGCTCGAGCTGCCCGTTGGTGACTTTCAACGGCAAGCGCATCCTGATCTTCGCGGCTAATACCCCACTGCTTGGCGACGTTCTCAGCAGTGATACCCATGTGAACGGTTTGAAAGGGGTCAGTGAGCGCACCAACCATCATGTCAACGGTTGAGCCGTTGCCCATTCGGGCGCCCCAGCGCTCTGCAGGCAGCACGTAAGGACCACGACTCATACATTCAGCACCACCGCCGATGGCGATATCAGCATCGCCAAGCAATATGGATTGGGCCGCGCTGACAATGGCTTGTAAACCGCTACCGCAAAGGCGGTTCACGTTCATTGCGGGCGTGTCCTTGCTCAGACCGCCTTCAATCGCTGCGACCCTCGATAAATACATATCGCGGGGCTCGGTGTTAACCACATGACCGAAGGCCAAGTGGCCTACTTCTGCGGGGTCAATACCGGCACGGCTCACGGCCTCGCGAACAACACTGGCCGCAAGCTTCGTGGGTGCAAAGTCTTTCAAACTGCCGCCAAAGGTCCCGACTGCAGTGCGGGCACCTTCGACTACGACCACTTCTCTACTCATGGGAATCTCCTCGAGAATCTGAACGTTGACTAAATCACAATTTAGCAATAACCGAACCACAATTGAGCGATAACCGAACCACAACGACATGCCTACAAGGACATGAAAACCACACTTAATGCAGTGTGGGTACCTGCCCTTTGCGTCGACCACGGAAAATACTCTGCATGGCGCGCATCGTGCCAACAATAACGCCATCTTGTCCAATCGTATGCGTTGAATCGGCAAGTAAGTCCAATGTCACATCAGCGCCGGCGGCTTTCAGGCTTTTGTAAGCTTGTTGCCCATAAATCGAGGGCACACGATGATCCAGATCGCCGTGTATCAGATGAACCGAGCACACAACGCTTTCGCGAGCGCTCAGCGGTCGTGCCAGTTGAGCCGCGTAAGCGACGACGATACTGCAAACCGGCAAGTCTAGGCATGTGGCATCAGCGTCAAGTTCCGGCCTTGTTCTTCGGGCCAGTTCCAGTGCCACAGTTCCACCCTGCGAAAAGCCAATTAGCGCGGTCTGAGAGGCTAGCAGGCCGAATGCTTGTTGATGATGCTGAACGTTACGCGCAACCTCGCGGGCGCAGGCCGGCGCCGCGTCGCGGCGGCTGTGACCTTTTCCCCACCAAAGCGAGTTGCGAAGCGGAGGTTGCAAGATGATGCAAATCGCGCTTGGAAACTTAAGTTGCCATGCGATCGCAACAGGCGTGAATAATTCTGCACTGCTTTCGCCTGGCAAAAAAATCAATAAACGGTTTGGCTTTATCCCTTGGGTAATGGGGGGTAGCTCTAGCCATTGGGTCGATCGATCCATGAGCACAAAAAGCTCGCACTTAGTTTATAAAAATTTCGAACCTGCAAGGCAGGCGATTGCAGCCAGCATCCCCGCTGCAGGAATGGTGACAATCCATGCCCAGACGATTCGTCCCGCCACAGCCCAGCGAACAGCACTCATCCTATCAGCAGCCCCAACGCCTACAATCGATCCTGTAATGGTATGGGTTGTAGAAACTGGAATGCCAAAACCCGAAGCAATGAAGAGGCTCATCGCCCCTCCTGTCTCCGCCGCGAAGCCTCCGACTGGCTTGAGTCGCGTGATGCCTTGCCCCATCGTCTTAACAATACGCCAGCCACCGAAAAGCGTGCCAAGGCCAATGGCAAGATAGGCCGACCAAATCACCCACGAAGGTAGGTGATCGCGACTTGTGATGTTGGCAGAAATCAGCAGCAGCCAGATGATGCCCATGGTCTTTTGCGCATCATTGGCGCCGTGTCCGAGGCTGTAAAGGCCAGAGGAAATCAACTGAAGCCTTCGAAACCAGCGGTCCACTCTGCGCGGGGTTGTGCCTCGAAGCAGCCAGGCTGTCGCGACAACAATCAGACTCGACAATAAAAACCCAAGCAAGGGCGCGACAAGAATAAAAACGAGGGTTTTGGCAATACCACTGCCAAGTAGGGCTACCGGGCCAGTTTTCAGCATCGCAGCACCGATCATGCCTCCGATGAGGGCATGCGAAGAGCTAGATGGAATGCCCAGCCACCAAGTGATCAAATTCCATGAGATAGCACCACTTAACGCTCCGAAAATAATAACGTGATCAATAAAAGAAGGATCGATAATTCCTTTTCCGACGGTTGCAGCAACTTTCAGTTCAAAAAAGAAAATGGCAAGCATGTTGAAGCTTGCCGCCCAGAGCACCGCTTGAAATGGCTTTAACACGCCCGTGGTAACAATCGTAGCAATCGAATTTGCCGCATCGTGAAAACCATTGATGAAATCAAAAAACAATGCCAGTGCAATCAGGCTAATCAGCACTGTCATTGACATGCTTAAAGGGTCCATCAAGCGTGGTCGAGCACGACGACTTCGACGATTTTCGCTGCGTCTTTACACTTATCGGTGAGTTCTTCGAGAAGTTCGTAGACTGCCTTCATTTTGATAACTTGCTTGGCATTTTCCTCGTCGCGGAAAAGCTTGGACATAGCGGCCCGCATCACCCGATCGGCATCCGACTCGAGGCGATCGATTTCCTCGCAGGTTTGCAGGATCGAGCGCGCGTTATCCCAGTTCGACATGAGCTTTACAGCATGACGCAATCGCTCGGCCGACATTAAGCCCAGTTCCGCCAATTGCACCGCTTCCTTGGTGACGCTTTGCAAGTCATAGAGCACCACGGCTTCGGCGACATCCTGAACCAGATCAAGCACATCGTCGAGTCCATTGACCAGGGTGTGGATCTGATCCCGATCGATCGGCGTGACAAAAGTCTTGTGCGCCATGGCAATTGTATCGAGTGTGGTTTTGTCTGCCGATTTCTCGATGTCGTCCACCTTGGCGATCAATTGCTTGCGAGCTGCCAGGTCGTCGAAACGGTGAAGCAGTTCGACAAGGACCTTATTTCCCTCAACCACCTGGGCTGCGAGTTTGTCAAAGTGTTCAAAAAAGTTGCCGTCAGCCGGCATGAGGCGAGAAAACATGGCGGAGCGCCTTAAAGCTGTCACAAGTCCGTCATCTTAAATCACCAGACCAGTCCTCGCAGGCTCGAGCCTACCCGCGACGCTTTAAACACTCGAGGTAGGCATCGGTATCGGGCATACGCTTTTGACGTTGCGCGTCCCAAAGGACAAGACCTAGGCACTCCATAGCTTCGTGCGCTGCCTTGTGGCGATCGCCGTGTGCTCTAAGCAGAAGCGATTGCCAAGCTTTACGAATCCCTGGCGGTTGGTCAGCGCCGATCTGCTCTTCGATAGCAAGGTGCATTGACAAGTGCAAGAAGGGGTTTTCGTGACCCGATTCGGGACGAAAGGCCTCTCCGACTGCGCGATCAGGTTGCTCGAGCAGTACGTGATACTCAGGATGCTCGGTGCACCAGGATGCCGCCAGCACTTGCAGCGGTTCGCATGGTTGTCCTTGCTGGTTGCGTAACCAGGCATCACAAAAAAAGCGTCGGACGTCGGCAGAACTAGGATTAAATAGCATGTGATCTTAGCGCTGTAATCAGGAATCAGACCGATTAAGAGGTCTAATTTTGGCTGTCATCGATTGCTTTGACGAAGATCGCGTCGATTGCTTGGCTTGAGTTTGGCTTGAGTTTGGCCTGAGTTTGGCCTGAGTTTGGCCCGAGCTTGGTCCATGCTTGGTCCGTGCTTGGTCCGTGCTTGGCCTGAGCTTGAGCTTGGCCTGGAGCCGATTTCTTCGTTGGGGTTTGGATCAAAGCCTCGACCTTTGTTTTATTTTTCATATCACACAAGTCCGCCACCATGCATGTCGGGCAATCGGGCTTTCGCGCTTTACATACATAGCGCCCATGCAGGATCAGCCAGTGATGGGCATCATGTAAAAACTCGGCTTCAATGAAGCGCAGCAGTTTCATTTCGACTGCCAGAACATCTTTACCGGGGGCCAAACCTGTTCGATTGGCGACACGAAAAATATGGGTGTCGACTGCCATCGTGGCCTGGCCAAAGGCTGTGTTGAGCACGACGTTCGCGGTTTTTCTGCCAACACCTGCGAGCGCCTCTAATGCTTCGC
>JALQWJ010000157.1 GCA_023258775.1 Burkholderiaceae bacterium
CGACATGATCACCAAGCGCACAAGCCATATGGAAGTTTTGTTCGACCAGCAACAAACTCGTGTGCTGTGCCTTCAGTGCCAATAAGGCTTTGATCAGATTGTTGACCATAGCCGGTGCTAATCCCTTGCTCGGTTCATCGATAAGGATAAGTTCTCGCGGCTCGATGATCGCGCGAGCTATCGCAAGCATTTGCTTCTGACCGCCACTTAGTTTGCCTGCCGGGAACAACCAAAATTTACGTAAGGCAGGAAAGAGCGAAAAAATCCAGGACAGCCTTTCCTGATCTAAATCTCGCACCTGGCTGGCCCGTCGCGCAGCGAGCAACATATTTTCCTCAACGCTTAGATCGCTAAAAATACCCATCGACTCAGGCACATACGCAATACCAAGCCTTGCGATTTCTGCAGTTGGCATCGCTTCAATTGCTGTATCACGAAAAAATATATGGCCCTTTGATGCAGGACATAGTCCCATCATGCTTCGAAGTGTTGTTGTCTTACCTGCCCCGTTTCGCCCGAGCAAGACGGTCACTTCCCCTTCCGGAATCTCGAAGTCCACACCGTGCAAAATATGATAAGCACCAATATGGGTGTGTACATCACTTAAGCGCAGCATGGGCCTATTCAAGTGGGGCTCCCGGGCTCAGCCCACGATAGGCTAGGTAGCGCTCCTGGACTCTGCCCAAGATAGGCTTGCTGAACAATCGTTGAGGCCATCACATCGGTGGGTGCACCATCGGCAACAAGGCTACCCTGGTGTAAAACGACAATACGATCAGCAAGTTGATGGACAACATCCATTTTGTGTTCAACAAGTAGAATTGTCCTGTCTGATTGTCGCTTTAATCGCTGTATCAATGCCAGAATGATCGGTACATCATCCACACTCATCCCGGCCGTTGGCTCATCAAACATATAGACCTTCGGCTTAAGTGCCATCAGGAGAGCAACCTCGAGCTTGCGTTGATCTCCATGTGAAAGGCTTGCAGCCGGCAAGTCAGCCTTTGCGCTAAGCTGTACCTCCGCTAACAGCGCTTCGGTTTCCTCAATCCAAGCTTTTTTATCGCTCCAAAGGCTTAGCAAATCAAGCCAGGCCAGCTTGGAGCGATCCTGTGATTGGGCACGCGCCTGCACGGCCAATCGAACATTCTCTATGACGCTCAGTTGTGGGAAAAGTTGAGTGAGCTGAAAGGCGCGACCCAAACCCTTTCGTGCTCGCAACGGCGCACTCAATGCACTGAGGTCTTCGCCTTCAAGTAGCACCCTACCCTTTGATGCTTTCAGCTGCCCGCTGATGAGATTAAAGTAAGTCGTCTTGCCAGCACCATTGGGACCAACGATTGCGGTAAGCGTGCCCGCGCTAAAGCGGCAGGACACCTGATCAACAGCCAGGTGTCCCCCAAACTGTACCGATAATTGCTCCGTCTCGAGCATGGGCCCGAGCCTAATGGGACTTAACGCTTATTACGAATCGGGATTTGCATCTCAGATGCAGGAATCACCCGAACCAATTCGGGTACACCCCAGGCGAAAGCTGGATCGTTCTTAATTCGGAAATGATACATATCCTGCATAGCCTGGTGATCTTCCTTGCGAAAGCTCATTTTACCCTTGGGTGTGTCAAAGCTCATCCCCTCCATACTTGCAATCAGCTTGTTGGTATTGGTATCACCTGAGGTCTTTTTAAGTGCCTCAACCACAGCAATCGCAGCACTCATGCCACCAGCTGTGAAAAAGTCGGGTGGATTTTTAAAGCGGCTGTAATGATTTGCCACCAGCCATTCATTGACAGGATTTTTCGGAATACCAAAGTAGTAATAAAGCGCCCCTTCCATGCCTGGAAAGTTTTTATAAGCCACCATCGCAGGGAGAATATTTCCCCCGGTCGCCAGCTTAATCCCAAAACGCTTGTCAAGGTCAAGGTCGGCGATTTTGGGGAACGGCGTTGGACTACCGCTCCAACTCACCGAAAGATACTTCTGTCCAGGCTGATCTTTCAGCTTATCGATGATGCGCTGCAAACCCGCCGTAAAGTCGGTTGTGCCAACAGGCAGATATTCTTCGTGCACGACTTTGGCTTTTTTGGTGAACTCTTTGGCAGCTTTAACACCATCTCGGCCAAAGGCATTGTCATTAGCTAAGATCGCAATCACATTGCCTGGCTGATCAAGCGCCGCAGCATTTGCCGCGGCATCTTGGCTACTATTTCGACCGGTGCGGAAAATATATTTATTCCACTTATCGCCGGTAATACTGTCGGCTACCGCAGGTTCGACAAGAAGAATCTTCTTGTATTCCTCGGCAACTGGCAGCATCGCAAGAGCCACTGGCGAGGCTGTTGGTCCAACAGCAAGATCAACCTTGTCATCCGCATAAGCTGCCGCTAAAGCAGCTTTGCCGACATCGGGTTTACCTTGATCGTCTTTTTCAATCACTTCGATCTTTCGGCCGGCCACCATCATGGTACCGCCGGTCGCATACTCAAGACCCATGTTAAAACCAACAATGCTCTGTTTTGCATAAGCCTCAAGCGGGCCGGTTTTGCTTGCAATCAGTGCGATCTTGACCGGGGGCTTGTTCTGTGCAGCTGAAGGTAATGCGCAAAATCCAAGCGCGGTGGCCATGATGGCCAAAGTGTAACGACGTTGTAACATTTAAACGCCTCCCAAAGCGTAACGAATATAAAAAGTCAGACTCATGCTCAATACCCCGCCCTGCAGACACTGATGTATGGCCTTGAGGCCCTTAAGCAGCGCCTGGCGTAGGTGAGGAAAGCCAAGATTTTCCGTCGGGCAGTCCGCTAGCCAAGCTAGACCGTCCTAAATTCTCACACGAATTGCTTCAGCAGCACGATCCTTTACCGTAAAGGTATCAGATTGTTCGGGAGAAAAAATCGCTCCCTGGAAGGCAAGCGAAGGTTTCGAATCATCTGACAGGGATGCACATAAGACCATACGCAGTGCCGTTAGCGAGTTGTATGGCCTCATCGATATCACGAAAGCCAATAATCGGCGACACCGGTCCAAAGGTCTCTTCGCGCACCAGGGTGTGTATCCTGCTGCAACAGCCTGGGCAACATAACATGTCGAAACGATGACATTAAAAGCTTAGGGTCTCATACACGTCCTTGGCTCCCATACATTTCCTTGGAAGGCTTCGCTGAGTTAGCCCCATGGAAATCGAGCAAGCCTTGCAAGCAATTGCGCTCGCGATGCAGGATTTAGGCTTACTAAGCAGGGCACCTGCTGCTTACTTGCGTCCGAATTGATGGATTGAAAATTTGAGTAAATAAAGCAGGGCTAGTGCGCCGAGTAAGTCGCCCAGCAGCATCGCAGCAAACTCCTGCCCGTGGTCACCCTCAATGCCCGAAAAAATGCGCAAAAGTGTATGCCCACCCGCATTGAGCAGTGCTGAAACGGTTCCAATGGCGATGAGCACGCTTGGCGTGAGTCCTTTAAGGCGTCCAGACATATCGCCTTTTACTGGCAATAGCATTCTCATGGCCAAGAACGCTGAACAACCCCCTACAAGCGGCGCAAACCATCGCATCAGCAAATGATCTGGCCAAATTATCGCCACAACGGCATAAGCACCCAAACTTAAGCCAATCGCAGCGTAGCGCTCAAATAGAATGGTGAGTACGACACGCAATCCGTGGGGCCAGTAAATGAGGTTAACGCCCTCGATAACTTCAAAGCGCTCAAACAAAAAGCCGTTGAGCCACCAAGCCGCAATGCCCAGAAGTGCGCATAACACTACAAATCCTAAACGAAGAATAATGAGCTGCATGTTGCAACGCATTATTTGTTCTTTGCAACGTTCTCACTTACAAAACCCACATCGTTTATAGGTCTATATCAAAACCCGTGAATCTCATTGACCGGGAAGCTTCTGTTCTTAACTTCAGCGACATAAGCTGCAAACGCCCCTTCAATCGAGCCGGTCTGCGCGAGAAAATCCTTGACAAATCGTGGTGTTCGACCAATTTTCATTCCGAGCATGTCATGGAGAACGAGCACTTGGCCAGCGGTACCACAGCCAGCGCCGATACCAATTGTGTGACAAACTTTCAAGGCGTCGGTGATTGTTGCTGCAAGTACGCTAGGCACCATTTCCAGCACGAGCAGGCAAGCACCCGCTTGCTCAAGAGCCAGCGCATCCTTGCCTAGGCGCTCAGCGTCTTCAGGGGTTTTTCCTTGGAGCCTGTAACCACCAATGGCGTGCACCGTTTGAGGCATTAAACCGAGATGCGCACACACCGGTATGCCGCGCTGAACGAACTGATCGACCAGATCAATCACCCACGCACCGCCCTCGAGTTTGACCA
>JALQWJ010000158.1 GCA_023258775.1 Burkholderiaceae bacterium
GTAGGGTATGAGCTGGTTTGGGAGTGAGCAGCGACGTGCGCAAGCGCTTCGGTGCGTATTCCACACTTCGGAATGACGCTGCCGAATTTGCCGAAGCTTTTAGCATCAACACCCGGGCTCGGGCATGACGGCTGTTCCCAATACCGGCGATGTCGTGAGGCTGTAATTCGATCCGCAGACGGTTAGTACTGCCTTTCCGGTAGGTCTACCTCCAGCCCATCCAGTGCATCTGTCAGCATCACCTGGCAGCTTAGACGACTACTGGACTCAGAAGGGTTACGCGACCTGCACCTAAACGACAATACCCGGTAACGGTCCGCATCGACTTCATCTCAGCATGTTCGCTTGACAGCCCCTGAAGGGCAACACAAGCCAAACGTTGATCTTCTTCGCGAACAGTCTAACAACTAATACAGTCCTGCTGTGACCCTGCAAGATCAAGCGCGAGCGTGCCTATCTTTGATAAAGTCTACGGATGACACACAAGCTTTTGGCTTTGTCTCTCCCGCCCTTAAGGAAAACCCATGTCAAAAACCATTGAGTTGATCTATGACTTCGTGAGCCCTAATGCTTACTTGGTATGGCAACCGCTGCGCGCAATCGCGGCAAGAACAAATGCTCAAATCAAGATAACGCCTGTCTTCCTTGGCGGCATGCACAAATTGACCGGTAATGCCCCGCCTTTTATTAGGGATGCCGAAGTCAAGGGCAAAAACGAATATGCCAGGCTCGAGATGCAACGCTTCATTGCCAAACACCAGCTGTTCCGCTTTAAGATAAATCCTAAGTTCCCCTTTAACTCGATCAACCTGCTCCGCATGCTTGTGTCGCTACAAGATGAAGATCAGTTTAAGTTCATCAACGCCGTATCACCGGCAATCTGGGAAGACGAACTTGACGTGAGCGATGCGATAGCGCTTTCCGATGTGCTAACCAAGGCGGGTTTCAACGCTGCTTACCTTGTAGAAAAAGCACAGGACCCAGTCATTAAACAGGCTGTTATCGACAACACGGATCAAGCGGTCAAACGCGGATGTTTCGGTATCCCCAGTTTTTTCATTGGCTCGGAGATGTTCTTTGGCAAGGAACGCCTTGAGCAGATCGAGGAGATGCTCGCGCAGGGCTGAGTGTTGGAGGAGTTGGTGCCAACGTTGGCATTACCCTGACCGAGACACCATAGGAATGGTCAGAGAGCCAAATTGCTCAAGGTGAACAATCTTGGTTTGATGGCGAGGCTCCTCACACTAACTGAGAAGCCTCGCAAGCCCAATCAGGGCTTAAACTCGTAGCCCTGACCAACGGCAACCGAAGCAGGTATCGGTGGCAAATCTGACAAAAGCTTAGGATGAGAAGCCATCACCTTGAGCATGAAACTTGGATCGATATGTTTATTCACATCGAAAGTCGACTTAAGAATACCCAAGCGGGCAAGACGATCCTGCGCGCTCCACAACGCACGGTAATTATTGGCGGAAAGACGACGGTCGTTTTGCTTGATGTTAAAGGCCATGGCAGCTTCAGCCACATCCGCCTTTAAACCTGGAATCCATCGCGTTGCAACCTGTGCAGCGGCTTTAGGATTTGCACGCATCCACTGATCAGCTTCGGATACTGCTGCCAGAAACTTCTCGATCGACGCACCATTTTTCGCAACCCAGCTGCGAAGCGCGACGTTGTAACCAAGGTAGGCAATCACATCACCTCCACGTATCACTTCAACAGCGCCTGGCACATCCTTGAGTGCAACGATGGGCCAGGGATCCCAAGCAGAAAAAGCATCAATGCCCTTGGCTAGCAAGGCAACCGTCATGTCCGGCGGGGGCGTATTGACTAAGGTGACGTCATTAGGCGTAAGCCCAGCTTTTTCAAGCAGCGCAAGAATATACAAATGGTTGATCGTGCCGAAGGACGCTGCAATGCGCTTACCCTTTAGGGTTTTGAGGTCGCCTTTAGCGATGCCCGAGTCGGCACGTGCGATGAGCGCCATCGTGGCATCTGAACCAAGCCTAGTTGCGCTACCGCTATAGTTACCCAAGGCGACCAGATCCATGCCTCTGAGCACCGCACCGATCATCGGCACACCAACCTGAACGATTTCACTCTCACCGGCCTGCAAGGCGTTGAGAGCATCAACGCCCGTGGCATAGGGTCTTGCAATCGTGACATCGAGACCGTACTTCTCAAAAAAACCACGTTCTAATGCAATTGGCAAGCCAATTTGATCAATGCCCGTGACCATACCGGCCTTGAGCTTGACCAAGTTTTGCGCCTGAGCCCACGACGTAGCAGCGAGCAAGAAGGCAAACAGCAACGAGCGAATCATAAAAGTCTCCTAGCAGTTGGTGATTCAGTCTTTAAGCGGCTCGACCCTTCGAACCCAATAAGGCCTCGCGACTCGAGTCATCTCGGCCTGCGGTACACCGCGGACCTCGATCGTATTGCCGTCGGTTCCCGATACCCGGCCATGGCGCTGAAAGAAGAGCACATGAAAACGTTCGGGGGGAAACGAAAGTGTGACAAGCAAATTTTGGCGACTCCGCCGGGAATCGAAGCCCTCTGTAATCTTGCCTGGTGCCATGATTGTCAGCCAAGCCTGAAAGAGCACAAACGCTGTAAGACCCAAGAGCACGATACGCCCACGTGTCGACCCGAAAAGCGCTGTGATCGAACGACGAAAGAGATTTTGTCTGCGCGGAGGGAATCCGTGCCCTTCCCTCGCCGTGTCGGTCGTTGAGTTCATGTCGGTTCGATACCTGGTCGGTTATAGCCAAGTTGTATTGGGTTCAGGTACGCCGTTCATGCTGCACGCACGCGTTGCAATACGCGTGCCGACAGTGATTTAAAGCGGTCGTTCTCAATCAAGTCATCCCATTTGCGTGGGTGTTGGAGATCGACCGCAATCTCGTCCATAACTCGCCCCTTTGAAAGGACCACGACCCTGTTGGCTAGAAACACAGCCTCCGGCACGTCATGCGTGATAAAGAGCACAGTGGTTCGGCGATCTAACCAAATGCGAATCAGTTCCTCTTGAAGCGTGAGACGAGTCTGTGCGTCAACACTCGCAAAGGGCTCATCCATAAGCAAAACATCGGGCTCGTTGGCAAGTGCACGAACAACACCAACGCGCTGTTGCATCCCACCTGACAACTCAGCGGGATAGCGCTCTGCAGCATGAGCCAAGCCAGCGAGTTGCAGGTACTCCATGGCGATCGCGTCGCGCGCTTCGCGACCCACACCTCGCATCTTTGGGCCAAAACCTACGTTATCGAGTACGGTTTTCCATGGGAATAATGCAAATGATTGAAAGACAACACCACGATCAGGCCCCGGCCCGGAAATCGGCCTACCGTCAACCCGAATTGAGCCTCCAGATTCGGGCAAAAATCCAGCGATGACATTAAGTAGCGTTGTCTTTCCACAGCCTGAAGGCCCAACGACAGATACAAATTCGCCTGGCGCAACTGAAAGCGAAATGTCCTCGAGCGCGGTGACCTGCGTACCCTTGTAGGGATCAAAATAAGTCTTGGATAGTTGATTGAGGGTGAGTGATTTCATCGTGACACCATGCCCCAGCGTTCTCCAGTTGCACGTTCAATCGGCGCAAGAATCCAGGCATCGACCGCATACCACAGCAAGCCAAGAACAATCATTCCCAACATAATTTCAACCACCGATCCCGCTCGTCGAGCATCGAACATCAAAAACCCGATACCACTAGTGCCCACGATAATCTCTGCAGCAATCAGTGCGCGCCAGCCATAACCCAATCCATTGCGCAGACCTGTCATGATATTTGGCAGCGCACCTGGAAGCACCACTTCCCAAATCATGCGGGCCTGTGAAGCACCAAGGCTGCGCGCTGCACGCAGTAGATCAGGATTAATTGAACGAATGCCAAGCACTGTATTCAGAACTACGGGAAACAGTACCGTGTAAACAATGACGAAGGTCATCGTCGTCAAACCAAAGCCAAACCAAATCAGCAGTATCGGCAACCAGGCAATATCACCGACCGCTTGAAAGAAAAGAAGTGGCGGCCACAAGACCGTATTTGCACGGCGACTCATACCGATGAGTACCCCGAGCGGAATGGCAATTGCAACACCAGTACTTGCGCCAACAATCAGTCTCGTCACGCTATCAAGCAAATACTCGGGAAGAATCCCCTTATAAATGAGCGAGATCATGCTAACGAGTACATCGCCAGGACCTGGGAAAAACACGCGTGGAAAAACCTCGAGCCATGCAGTCAGCCACCAGGCAAAAACAAGTGGTACGAATGGTAAAGAGGCAGCCAGGTTTGGCCAGCGTTGATGAAGCCTCAC
>JALQWJ010000159.1 GCA_023258775.1 Burkholderiaceae bacterium
GTTCTAGGATAGCGAATTGCTTATCCGGACAGTGCTGTTGCAAGTGATAAGCGGCTGCTACACCCGACAAGCCTGCGCCAACAATCAGCACATCCACATAGCCAATGGAATGGGCTTGTTTGGATGATCGTTGGTCTGACTCAAGCACATGAGTGTTTGATTCCTGGTTCATCGCTCGTTGTCTCCGGCGCATTCAGAATGAATTGGCCCCAGTGTAGAACGTCCTCGCGGGACTTGCTCGCTGCATGTATCGGTGATAGTTTCGCAATGTTGGTGCTCGCACAGACTTTTCTTGTCTTGCAGTTAAACGGGAACCAGCCGCATCGACCGAAATCCGTTTTTTCGAACCGAGGCGAGCTGGGCTGCCCCCGCAACGGTCGATGAATACCTTCGCCGCTTGGCGGTGCGTTCGTGTTTTACGCGTGCGTTCTGCCTGGCGACGATCGAAAACGCCAAGTCGTTTTGCCACTGGGCTGTTAAGCCTGGGAAGGAGACTTCGGCGATTTGTCAGCCCGGATACCGGCCAACAAGGTGGATGCGACAGCAATGGCTGGAAGCGTCTTTGTTGCTCGTGCGCTGGCGGGGATGCCGGCGAGGGCTGTTGTTCGGGATGATTGTCATGAACCTTTCGCGTATGCCTGCTCGCTTATTGGCAACAGGCTCGGTGGTGCTGCTCAATTTCTCCATTGTTCAGGCGCAAGCCTCTAGCTCATCGGAGCCGCCGGCATCACGAGAGGCGCTCGTGATTAGCGCAAAACGTGTGGCTCAGGATAGCGCTAAGGCCACCGTCGTTGTCGAAGTTATTGATCGCCAACAGATTGAAGCATCTGGCGCAAGCAATCTGGCTGAGTTTTTAGAGTCGGTGCCTGGGCTTGGACTGAGCCGTTTATACGGCCGAATGGGCGTTGACGCAAATGTTGATCTTGGTTATCTCGGTGAGGCTGCGTCGCAAAACGTCTTGTTTTTGATTGACGGTCAACGTCAGAATGCCTTGGATTCTTCGAATCTTCGTTTTGCGCGACTACCGATAAGTAGTATCGAGCGCATCGAAATTCGCAAGGCGAACGCTGGCGCGCTATACGGTGACAGAGCCCAGGGCGGTGTCATTCATGTGATCACGCGAAACGATCAGGCCAAGCAAGTTAACCTAGGCCTTGGGAGCTATGGGTCCAAGCAGTTCGATACTTACCTTGGATTTGGCCAAGGTGATTTGAAGGCTTCGGTTTCCTACATGTCTGCCCAGTCGGATGGGTATCGAGCTTCAAGTCGGTCAGAACAGGACAGCGCCCAATTCGGGCTGACCGGCGAAGGTGGCTGGGGGCGGTTCAAACTCTTTGCTAGAGGGTTTAAGGAAAAGGCAGAGCTTCCTAGTTTTTTGAGTTTTCAAGAATTTGCCATGACACCGAGAAAAGCGGGTGCATATCCAGTAACTTCGGAACGCACTGGTGAAGCTTTTGGACTCCGTTATGAGGGTAAATCGATAAAAGGGCTAACCTGGTCAGTCGATATCAACGAACAATCGTCGAGAGACAAGACCTATGAAGTAATACAAAATAAGAGAACACTAATAAACCCTGAGGTAGCCGCAAACTTTGGCTCCTGGCAAAGTTTGTTCGGACTTGAGTTTAGCGACGCGCAGGCTAGAACAGAAGCTGGAAAAGTTGTAGAACAGCAAAGTCGCGCAATTTACCTTCAATCGAGCAGAGCGGTTTCGGCTGATCTTGACCTAGAACTTGGGGCGCGAAGTCAGCGTGCATCCACTCAATTCCAAGCAGAAGTTGGTGCTGTGGCCAGTGATTCGACCTATCAGCAATCTGCGCTTTCTGCGGCATTTAATCTGCGAGTGGCAAAGAATCTGACCTTACGAACAGGGGCGCTGACGGGCTTTCGTCTGGCGAATGCAGATGAGGTCTACTTTTTCAATCGAGAGACCTACGCCTTGCTCAGCATTCACGACGCTGTGAAGCCAATGACAACGCGGGAACTGTTTGCCCAACTTGAGGGCAACTACCTTGGTAATCGTTATGGTATTCACTATCGGCAAATTAAGGCTGACAATGAGATTGGCTACCAGTATGACTGTGGTGTTGTCGCTGGTGTTAAAGCTTCTTGTAATAATAATCTCTATGACACTGAGCGACATATTCTAAGTGCGAATGTCTTTTGGCCTGCAACCAAGTCGCTGCTTGTGAAAGCAAGCGTGGATCTGGTGGATGCGCAAATCGAATCGGATGCGAACGCTGGCCGCCGGGTTCCACTCACCGCCAAGCAAGTCGCAAGACTAGGGCTCATCTGGCGGCTTGAATCGGTGGACCTGCTCGCCAATGCGCATTACCGTGGCTCTTTAGTCCAGGCGGCAGACCAATCAAATTCAAGCCCCTTGATTCCTGCTCGGCATACGGTTGATCTAGGATTTCGGACGTCCTTGAACAAACACTGGCAACTTTCGGCCTGGATTAGAAATCTTACGGATAAGTCTTTTTATGATTATGCAACGTATAACGGCGTTTATCCTGCCGACCGTCGGGCTTTTTATTTGAATCTCAGATTAACAACTATCTAGAAGCGATATCGATGCGTTCCAGGACGATGGCGACGTTGCTGTGCTTCGCACTGATTGCAAGTCCGCTTTGGGCTGCTGCATCGTTGCTCGAGCTTACGGATGATCGCGGTCGGCGTGTGCAACTTGACCGAAGCCCGCAACGCATCGTCAGCCTACTGCCCTCGCTTACAGAGAGTGTTTGTGCGCTTGGTGCTTGTGAGCGCCTTGTTGGGACAGATCGTTTTTCGGATTTTCCGGCGCAGGTCAGAGCGCTACCCAAGCTCGGGGATCTCGATGATTTGCAATGGGAACGGCTCAAGGCATTAAGGCCTGATGTGGTACTTGCTTCTAAATCCATGCGTCAGATTGACCGGCTAGAGTCTTTAGGATTCAAAGTGCTGGCACTCGATTCGCAAAGCCATGAAGATGTTAAGCGCAGCCTTCGATTGCTGGCAACGATGCTCGGTGATCGCCAGTCTGGTGATCGGCTCTGGCAGCAAATTGATCGCGAGATCAGCACAGCAAAACTTGCACTGCCTGGCATGCTCAAACATTCGACCGTCTACGTCGAACTTGGACCTTCGATGCATGCCGCTGGTCCTGGTTCTTTTCTTGGCGAGACTTTGCAATCGCTCGGGCTTCGCAATGTCGTGCCCCAAAGCATGGGGCCATTTCCCCAACTAAGCACCGAATGGTTGATCGGCGCTCAGCCCCGCTGGGTGATTCTTCAGGCTGATCCATCGAAACAATACAACAGGCGTCCTGGCTGGCAGGGGCTTTTAGCGATCCAACAAGGCAGGCTTTGCGAGTTTCCGAGCAATGATTTTGATGTGCTTGTTCGCCCTGGCCCAAGGCTGGGGGAAGCAGCTCATTTGCTCGTTCAGTGTTTGACACGAGTCATGCAGCGGGCTTCCTGACGGTATGCAAGATCGACTGGTCTTGCTGGTGCTTGGACTTGCCAGTCTTGTGCTTGCAATGCTTAGCCTTAGTGTTGGTAGCGGCGGTAGCCTGTTCGTGCTGTGGCAGTCGAGTGAATTGGTCAAAGATCTTGTGGTCGATGTTCGTTTGCCCCGGATTTTGGGATGTTTATCAGCTGGTGCTTTACTTGGACTGGGCGGCTTGATCGCTCAAGCCCTGTTTAGGAATCCTTTGGCCGATCCCTATTTGCTCGGCACTGCCTCGGGCGCGAGTCTAGCGGTCACTTTGGTTTATGCAGCAGGGCTTGGGGCACTCGCATTGCCATCGGTGGCGCAACTAGGCACAGTACTTGCAGCCTTTTGTGGGGCTTGGCTTGCGCTAGGGTTAAGTCTTTTGTTGGTACGCGATCGCCGTCAGGGTGATCCTGATCAGCATGTCAGCCTCTTACTTGCCGGAATTATCGTGGCTTTGGTCCTTGGAGCAAGCAGCGATTTGCTCACGCATTTGCGTCCAGAGTTATTACGTTATCGGCTCGCATTTACCTTGGGACAAACGAGTTTGCTTGGTTGGGATGCGGTGTGGCAAATGTCTGGTGGTTTTGCCTTGTTGCTCATGCTCTCGAGTTCGCGGGCCGATGTGCTTGATGCGCTCACACTAGGACACAACACGGCTGCAAGTTTAGGTTTTAACATGGCAAGAGAGCAATCCCGACTTGTGCTACTTACGGCAGCTTGCACAGCCATCGTGGTAGCTCACACGGGGCTGATCGGCTTTGTTGGTCTTTTAGCACCCCACA
>JALQWJ010000015.1 GCA_023258775.1 Burkholderiaceae bacterium
CTGGCGGGGGATCGCCACTTATTCGCTACCTGGAACCCGATCAGCGATTTGCAGGAGGCTGGACAAACGCCAATCTGCAAATGCGTTGGGAGCGTCGCCTTGGCGATGACCGGAAACTCGAATTGCGTGCGAGCACGAGACAGTCCGAGGGCGATTTCGATGGCAGCAATAGTTTTGGACGGCGTGCTTTTGGCAGCAACAAGGATCGGAATCTCACACAGGGTGGGCGACTCGCCTTAGGTTTGGGTGAATCCCACGCGGCAAGCATTGGCTGGGATTTTGAGTGGCGTGAGCGGAGCGAATTTAGGACCGTAACCATAAACGGCTTACCTCAGCTTTTTGATATCGAAGGATTCCCTTTCGAGGCAAGAATAAGCAGGCAAGCCCTGTTTGTGCAGGATGAGTGGGAAATTAATCCGCTTTGGACGACTTACGTCGGGCTCCGTCATGAGCGATTGAGCACCCGTGCCGAAGGTGTGGGTATGGGCGAGGGAACAATCAGTTCGGTTACGACACCGGTATGGCATCTACAACGAAAGCTGGACAGTAAGGGTAGGGATATGCTGCGTATGAGTATTTCGCGTAGCTATAAGGCACCCGAGCCCTGGCAAATAATCCCGCGGCCCACCATCAGTTACTTGGCGACCGATCTAGCGGCAAGAAACGATGAAACCTCTCCTGATCGGATTGGTAACCCCGCCCTGAAGCCGGAGCTCGCCACTGGGTTTGACCTTGCACTTGAGCGCTACCTGCCCTCGGGTGGAGTGCTCAGCGTGGGCGGGTTTTATCGTGAGGTCGATCAACTGGTGCGAAATCTCACCCGTTTGCGAACCGTAGCGTGGTCCACGCAGCCGCGCTTTGTTGCAATGCCTGAAAATATTTCGCAGGCGACCAGTTATGGTCTCGAAATCGAAGTCAAGGGTGGACTTGCCGAGTTGTTGCCTGGCCTTGCCACTGCTGGCCTACCCGTGCAGTTACGTGCAGCCTTGAATTACTACCGATCAGAGGTAAGGGGCGTGCCAGGGCCAGATAACCGGCTTGACGGGCAACAGCCCTGGTCAGCGCTATTGGGCTTGGATCATCGCTTGACTGGCTTGCCTGTCAGTTATGGGTTTCAGTACACATTAAACCCGGCGTATCGAACGACCCAATCGGCGCTTCAATTCGCACAAAGCGGCCCTGTGAGGAGTTTTGATGCCTATGGGCTTTGGCGCATCGACCGGTCCTCGTCATTGCGGCTGTCAGTAACTAATCTGAGCGCGGCCGACCGCTTGTCCTTGAGTGGTTTCACTTCTGGCGCTTATTCGGCAACGACTGCCTATGGCCAGCGTCAAATCCAACTTGCCTACGAGAGACGCCTTTAGCGGTTTTTTTCTCTAGATCGCCTGATAACATCAAGACTGTCGAAAAAATAACGCAGGAGCCTATTGTGGAAACCGTACGCGAATTGATTGAGTCAAAGCCTGTCGGCCTTATCACGGTCAAGCCCGATGTCAGCATGAAAGAAGCCATGCTGCTCATGGACGACAAGCATATTCACTCGCTTCTTGTCTACCAGGACGACCGATTGGTCGGCATTATCTCCGCAAGCGATTACTCCAAGAAAGTTCTTGCCTCGGGTCTTGATGAAGAGGCAACAAAGGTTCAAGACGTGATGTCGCGTCATGTTTCAACCATCTCGCCCGATGCCACCATTATGGAGTCCATGCGGGTGATGGCAGCCCATGGATTTCACCATTTACCTGTCGAAGAAGGCGGAAAGATCGTTGGCATGGTGTCATGGTCCGACATCATGCATTTGATGCTTAACTGATCGGGCGTCCACGGAGCGTTCGATTATTTCATCGGCGCAGCCATGCGCTACAGCCTCACACGAAACTCGGTCAATTCTTGGCTCGACCAATGAATACCAACACCTTCTTCAACCTTTAACCAGTGGTTCGCATCAGAGTCGAGCGGCTCTGATGCAATCACACGAAGGTTTTGCTCGGTCGATTCGCTAGCACGGGTGTTGGGGTTTCCATAGTACAAACTCGGTGATTGTTGATCGCTTGAGCAACGCAAAGCCCAAATCGATGAGCCATCGGTAACAGCCAGTGATACCCGCAAGGGCTCGGTGGCCCGATGTTCTTCCATGACGGAGCGAACGCGAGCGAGCATGCTGACAAGCGCACTGGCGGGGTCCTCGCGCAAGCCCAGACTAAGGGCCAACAAAAACATCGCCTCACTGTCCGTGGTGCCCTGCCTGGCGCTGTAAAACTCAGGGGCAATCATTTGCTCCACTGATTTGCGGCAATCAGACCAGTTACCGATCTTCCCGTTATGCATGAAAGCCCAATGCTTGTAGGTAAAAGGGTGGCAGTTGGTTCGGGTGACGGCTGTGCCGGTGCTCGCCCTAACGTGGGCAAAAAACAGTCTTGTCTGGATTTGGGCTGCGATCGAACGCAAGTTACTGTCATTCCATGCGGGCAGGATATCCTTGAACAATCCCGGTGCGGTGCGCTTGCCATACCAGGCAACGCCAAAGCCATCGCCATTGGTGGTGAATACGGATTCCCGCGCGGCAAGACTTTGCGAGGCAATCGAGTATTCCTGATGAAAAAGTAAGTCTTCCAGAAAGATTTCCGGGCCTGAATACGCGATCCAGCGACACATCGGTGAGTTCCTTACATGGGAATAAACGCTTTTGTAATCATCGCCGTAAAGACCTCTAAGAAGCAATTCAAATTGAGGGTCACAAAGCATGCGTACCACCACGCGAGAAGATTTCAGCCGCTGGCTCGACGAGAAGGTCCTTGGTCCTGCCTCCGAGGGACTCGATGCGGATGTAAGCCTGAGCAAAGAGCCCAAGGCTGCTTCACCGCTTAGTCGTGCGGCGAATCAGGTTCGAGAGCGTGCCAAAGCGCGGCGTATCGCTATCCCTGGGGGTTTGGCCTCGGTCATGGCTGGTGGTTACACCAAGGGCTTTAGGCAAGCGATGAGCTTTGCAGCGAGCTTTCAGCTGGTGAAAGTCGACGGTCTGGAGACCCTGGACAAAGGACCTTGCACAGTATTTTTTGATCAGGCCATCGAGGCCGAGTTTCAAGGTCGTAAGGCCTTGAAGGTTGCCGTAACAACCGAAAGCGATGGTGGGCGACGTGGACGTATTGCTGCTTTTTCGGATCAGGCTATCCATTACTACGACCGCGAGTCGTTGAGCTTACTCGGTTGGGAACAGGGCGGTCGCGTGCTCAGTCTACAAGCCGATTCGGAGGAGCCTAAGCAGTGGCAGCTCGGACGCAGCTACGCGCTTGACGCCTCAACCGTATCTCACAAAGATGGGCGGCTCATCGAAAGCTTCGTGCGCCGTGCAGAAATCTCAGAGGCGAATCCAATCTCGAAATTGGGGTCTTGGGCCAAACGGTTGCAGCCAACCTTTCCCGTAACTTCAGAGACGCGTTCATTCAGCCTGGCGCTGCGTTCCTTCGCTGTTGACGATACAAGCGAGCAAAGTGCTGTGCTTGAGCTTTATGAATTTGAACTTGGTCCTCTGGGACTTAAAACCAAGTCTCACAATATTTGCTCGGTCCAGGAAAGTCTCGAGTTTGGTAACGTCTTGCAAATGACGATGATTCGTTGTCCCTAAGTCCTGAGGTCTTTCGCCAACTGTCCTGGCAGGATTTATGGAGCAAGTACCACTCCCCTTTGCCGGGATCCGAGTGCTTGACATCGCTTCTTTTATTGCCGCGCCGGTGGCAGCAACCGTATTTGCCGACTATGGCGCAGATGTAATCAAGATTGAGCCTCCCGGCCAGGGTGATCCCAACCGTCAGACGTGGGAACTCGCAAGTTATCCAAAAGCCGGGATTAACTTCCCCTGGGAAATGGATTCGCGTGGCAAGCGTTCAATTGCCTTGGATTTGCGGTCTCATGCAGGGCGTAAGGTTTTATATCGCCTTGTGAGTCAAAGCGACATCGTGATTACCAATTACCCCCAACCGGTTCGCGAGCGCTTAGGAATTCGCTACGAAGATCTAAAGGCTCAGCATCCAAAACTTATCTACGCTGCATTCAGTGGTTATGGTGAGGAGGGGCCCGACAAAGATCTTGTGGGGTTTGACGTTACTGCGTTTTTTGCCCGTTCAGGTCTGCTCGACACGAATCGTTACGAAGGTCAGCCGCCGGGGGTGGTCATGCCTGCGCAGGGCGATCGAAGCGCTGGCATCAGCCTATTTGCGGGGATCATGGTTGCCCTATGGACACGCGAAAAGACGGGCGAGGGCAGCTTTGTGAGCAGTTCCTTGCTTGCGAACGGCTTGTGGGCAAATGGTGTCGGCGCTCAGGCAGCCCTGCTTGGCGGGTTTTTGCCGCCAAGGCCGCCACGTGATCGGCCGCGCAACGCCTTGACCAACGCTTATCAGACCGCAGACCAACGCTGGGTTCAGTTATCGATCGTTCGTGAAGAACGCGACTGGCCAATTTTTTGCAGGCTTATCGAACGGGTTGATTGGTTGACCGATCCGCGTTTTGATTCAACCGCAAAGCGTAGGGCTGCGTCAGCCGAGCTTGTTCGCTTGCTCGATCCTGTGATCGCATCAAAACCCTGGACCTGGTGGCGTGAGCATTGTGACGCAGCTGGGATTCCAATCGGCTTAATTGGTCGCTTGCAGGATTTGCCTGACGATTTGCAAGCCAGAGCAAGCGGGGCAGTTGTGGCGAGCCTGTCAGCGGGCATGCCAGAGACGCTTGCCGTACCCTTTCAGCTGGATCGCGTGACCCTCGGGCCACGGAAAGCTGCGCCGGGCTTGGGTGAGCATGCCGCTGAAATTCTTGCCCAAGCTGGTTTTGGCCCCGATGAAATCAGCCAGTACACCCAAGAAGGTGCCTTCGGCCAGCAGCAGCTGCCATGAACCTCAACTATCGCCACCTTTACTACTTTTGGGTGGTGGCGCGCGAAGGCGGATTTTCAAAGGCTGCAAATCGTCTTGATATGGCTGTGCAGACCGTAAGTGCGCAGGTTCGTGAGCTCGAAGCCAGCCTTGGCCAGCAGTTGCTCAAACCCTCAGGACGTGGCGTGGTCCTCAGTGAGGCTGGGCAAACCGCATTTCGACGTGCTGAAGAAATTTTTCAGCTCGGTTCAACACTGATCGAGGAATTAGCACTCGTTGGCGCTCAGGCCGTGCTTCGGTTTTCATTGGGTCTGCCTGACGGTGTTTCAAAGCTCGCGGTTCACCGACTGCTTGAGCCGGTATTACGGCTTCCGAACTTGCGCCTACTTTGCCATGAAGGCGAGTTTGACCCTTTGATTGGTGAACTGGCAATGCATCAACTCGACGCCGTCATCGCGAATCAGCCAGCACCTGCCAATCCCAACCTGCGACTCTTCAGTCATAAGATCGCCTCAAGTCATATTCACTGGTATGGGCCTGAGGCCTTGCTTGGTAAGCTTAGGGTGGCGCAAAGGATATTTCCGGATTGTTTGAAGCATCTGCCCATCTTGCTTCCAACGACCCACACGCCCTTACGCCATGCGCTTGATCGGTGGTTTGAAGCCGAGCACCTCCATGTGCACATCAGCGGTGAGTTTGAAGACAGCGCCTTGATGAGCCTGTTTGCGATGCAAGGCATGGGGGTGTTCCCGGTCAGCGCGCTCGGCGCCGAAGACTTAAAGTCAATGCCCGGGTTATTGTGTGTTGGGACCACTCAGCTTGGCGAAGATCTTTACCTGATTAACACCCGGCGCGCTCGCCAACATCCTGCAGTGCTTTTAATCCTTAATCCTGAGGAATCGGCAGCAATTCGCCATGGGTAGCCGCGTGATCAGCTTAAGCCGAGTCATAAGACTGGTCGAATAAGCCTCGATGTCATAATGATTCGATAAAAACTTAATGTTAATCATATAAAACATGGTTTTTTCGATGTAAGACTTTCACTATCCTTGAGCCGTTGCAAAGGGCTTTTTGTTGAAAAACAAGTCTTTAAAAAGGATAGGCATATGCAAATCGTGATTGAATCTTCGGTGGTTGACCAATACGCACTCTCAAGAGCTTCGATCCAAGCGCGCGTTCGCTACTTGTTGCGTCGCCACGAAAAGGCGATCAATTTGGTTCGTATCCGTCTTGCGCCGGTTTCGGCACCGCTTGGCGGCGCGAACCGTCAGTGTCAGTTATTGCTGCGGGTCGAAGGTATTGCACCAATTCTGATTACTGCGCGAGCACGAAACACCACCCAAGCGCTTGAACACGCCTTGCAACATGCTTCGATGAAAGCAATACAAGCCCGTAAAAGGCAGTGGATTCGGCGGCTCAACCCGCTTAGGGCCTTGGACGGCATGCGTCGACGCAGGCTTCGGTACGCGACGGCATAAATTCGACTTTCGGCCTTTATCCTGCGATCAAAGGATTATTTGATCCGATGCATGGGCTTGGAGATAGAATCTTGGCATTCTTGATCAATTATCATTCAAACGCCAACAATCTCCTCTCCCATGAAAAAATGTTCGACAGCCCGCGGCGGTAGACTTACTCGCCGACAAAGCGCTGGCTTGCTTTGTCGTTTGATCGTCTCCTCGCTTTTGACGAGCGGGCTGGCTGCCTGTTCGAAGTCAGGCGAGCCAAGCGACCCAGCCCCGGCCGACAAAGCTAGCGTCGAAACATCGGGTAGCGCCAGCAAGCAACAAGCTGCGCAGTCCGAGGAAAAGCCCAGACCAGTGCGGACTATTGTCCTTGGGCAAGGCGCGGCAAAAGAGGCCGCGGCGATTTATCCCGGCGAGTTGCGCGCAAGACATGAAAGCCGACTTGGCTTTCGCGTGGCAGGCAAGCTTATTGCAAGGCAAGTGCAGGCGGGTGATCGCGTCATTGCAGGTCAAATACTGGCCCGTCTTGATCCAAGCGAGACCGCACCGCAGACCGCCGCTGCCAAGGCGCAATTGCTTGGTGCAGAGACCGATCTCAAGCTTGCCCTGGCTGATTTGCAACGCATGATCGACTTACGCGTTAAGGGCTTCGTAAGTGAAGCCCAAGTGGATCGGCAACGGTCCGCAGTCGACGCTGCCAAGGCAAGAATTGACGCTGCCCAGGCGCAACTTGCGTTAGCCGGCAACAGCGTCGAGTTTCAGGTTATACGAGCCGATGCTTCCGGCGGTGTGGTTGGACTTGATGCCGAATTAGGTCAGGTGATTGCTGCTGGACAATCGGTTGTACGCGTGGCGCGTGATGGCGAACGTGAAGCCCTGGTGTACCTGCCCGAGTCAAAGATGCCCGGGCTTGCGCTTGGGCAGGCATGGTCGGTTTGGTTAGCGAGCGACAACAAGCAGGCAGGGCGATTCCAGGCCTCGATTCGGGAGATTTCGCCGATCGCAGAGCCGGGTACGAGAACTTTTGCTGTTCGCCTTGCGCTGCGCGACGCCATGGCAGCCATGCCACTTGGCATCAGTTTGCAAGCGCAGGCAATTGGGCCATCGAAACAAAACACCGCAAATGAGCTCATCATGCCCACGACTGCGCTTTACTCGCGCGATGGGAAAACCTATGTTTGGAAAGTCGATGAGCCCTCGTCTACCGTCAAGCTCGTTGCAGTGAACGTTATTGGCTTCAGTGATCAGGGTGTTCGGTTGCTGGCTGCAAATGCTCAGGACTCAGTCACAGCCGTTTCGATCGGAGATCGCATCGTCACCGCAGGTGTGAACTTCCTGCGCGAAGGGCAGAAAATTCGCTGGACTGAGGTCTAAACCATGACGCCTCAAGCGCGCGCTTCGAGCGCTGGCTCGGTGTGGAATCTTTCGGCACTCGCAATACGCTGGCCACAGGTTAGCTTGTTTTTTATTGCGGTCGTGGCAATCGCTGGTGCCATGTCGTATTTCAAATTGGGTCAGCGCGAAGACCCTGACTTTACCTTTCGCGCAATGGTGATTCGGAGCATCTGGCCCGGTGCAAGCGCCGAGCAAACCGACCAGCAGGTGACCGATCGGATTGAAAAAAAGCTGCAAGAGATCCCCTATTTCAAATTTACACGAAGCTACTCGCGGGCGGGCGAATCGCTCATCATCCTCGAGTTGCTCGATACGGCGCCGGCAGCTGAGGTACCCCAGATCTGGTATCAGGTACGGAAAAAACTTGGCGATTTAAAAGGTCAGCTGCCTGCTGACTTAATGGGTCCGTATTTCAACGACGAATTTGGTGACGTCTTTGGCTCGATTTGGGCCTTTACCGGTGATGGATTCAGCCCCGCTGAACTCAAGCGCCATGTCGAACAGGTGAGACAAAATCTTCTACGGATTCCTGATGTATCAAAAATTGAACTTATCGGTGTCCAGGACGAAAAGATTTATATCGAAGTTTCGAGTTCCAAGCTTGCAGCACTCGGTCTTGATCCTGCGCAGGTAATCGCCCAGTTACAAGCCCAGAACCTGATCTCCCCTTCCGGGGTTATTCACGGTGCAGCGCAATCCATCCCCTTGCGCATCAGTGGTGGATTTGAATCGGTTGAGTCTATTGCCAAGCTTTCTATCTTTGTGAACGGTAGAAGCATTTCGCTTTCAGATATCGCCCGGGTTCATCGCGGCTACCAGGATCCGCCGGTTTACACCATGCGCTACGGCGGTAAAGAAGCGATCGGACTTGCCGTATCGATGGTTCGGCGAGGTGACGTGCTCAAGCTTGGCAGCAATTTAGATGCCGCAATGGCCGGCATGCAGAACGATTGGCCAATTGGGATTCAAGCCGCCAAGGTCTCTGATCAACCGCGTCTGGTCAAAAAGGCTGTCGGCTTATTCATGCAATCCCTGCTTGAGGCTGTTGCGATCGTACTCGCCGTTAGTTTTTTAAGTTTGGGCTTGCGCGCCGGGGGTGTGGTTGCCCTCACAATTCCGCTTGTGCTGGCTGCTACCTTTTTAGGCATGGCCTGGTTTGGCATTGACCTGCATCGGGTATCGACAGGCGCATTAATTATTGCCCTGGGCCTTTTGGTCGACGATGCCATGATCGTGGTGGAAATGATGGCGAGGAAAATCGAAGAGGGTTTTGATCGCTTTGCTGCTGCCACCTATGCTTATCAGCATACCGCCTTCCCAATGCTTACAGGAACGCTGATTACGGCAGCCGGATTCTTGCCGATAGCAACGGCAAAGTCCTCGACCGGTGAATACACGTTTGCGATTTTCGCGGTCGTCACGCTTGCACTTTTGGTCTCTTGGGTCGTCGCGGTGCTGGCAACGCCCTTTTTGGGTTATTACTTGCTGAAATCAAAGCGTCAATCCTCCGCTGAGTCGAGATCGCCTAGCCAGCCTGAGGGATCTTCGGCGGCCAAACATGACGCTGAGGTTTTCGATAGTCCCTTTTATCAGCGATTACGTCGCTTGATTCACGGATGCATGCGTCATGCGAATCTGACCATCGCCCTTACTGTGCTGAGTTTTATACTCGGTATTGTCGGTATGGCTGCAACCGAGAAGCAATTCTTCCCTTCTTCTGATCGCGCTGAGTTATTGGTTGAGATGTGGCTTCCAGAAGGTTCGAGTCTGAAGGCCACTGAAGTTGAGGCCCAACGTCTGGAAAAACAATTGCTCGCCGACAAATCGGTTTCAACCTTTGTTAGCTATATCGGCAATGGATCGCCGCGTTATTATTTATCGCTTGATCAACAACTTTTTCGGCCCAACTTTGCTCAGTTCGTGATTTTGACCCATGATGTGGCAAGTCGCGATCAGGTTTTGCTACGCTTGAGAAAGCATTTGGCCGAGGACTTTCCTGCGGTTCGCGCCAGGGTTTTTCGAACGCCGCTTGGCCCTCCCGTGGCCTACCCGATCCAGTTTCGGGTGATGGGGCCTGATCCCGCGCGTTTGAAAACCATTGCGGCCCAGGTCGCCGAGCAAGTTCGCGCCAACCCTAACACCGTAGAAACCCATCTTGACTGGGGAGATCAAAGCCCGGTGTTGCGTGTTGAAGTCGATCAGGATAAGGCACGCGCCGCTGGTGTTTCAACGGCGCAGATTCGTCGGGCTGTATCGAGCGCGCTCAATGGCGCAGCGGTTGGTCAATATCGGGAAAACGATCAGTTGATTGATATTGTTTTAAGGTCGACACCCGATGAGCGTGAGCAACTTGATCGGATTACATCGATACAAGTTTCCAATTCTTTTGGAAAGTCAGTCCCGCTCGAGCAGCTTGCACGTATTGAGTTGGCGATGGAAGAGCCTATCTACTGGCGAAGAAGTCGGATGCCCACGCTAACCGTTCGTGCCGATATGGTCGATGGTATTCAAGCGCCTGATCTAGCCATGGCGATCGATGCAAAGCTTGGATCAATTAGAGCGAAGCTTCCAAGCGATTATCGGGTTGAGATTGGCGGTCCATTCGAAGATAACCTAGCCGCCCAAGCCTCGATCAACGCAGGCATGCCGATGATGCTTGCAATTGTCTGCGCTCTGCTCATGCTCCAGTTGAGAACAATGGGCTTAAGCTTGCTTGTCTTATTTACCGCACCGCTTGGCATTGTTGGTGTTGCTGCAGCATTGTTGATTTTTTCAAAGCCATTCGGTTTTGTTGCCATGCTGGGTACCATTGCCCTAGGGGGCATGATCATGCGTAACACCGTGATTTTGGTCGAGCAAATCCGCATTGACAGAGAACAGGGCGCGCATCCCTGGCAGGCAGTGTGTGAGTCGGCAGTAAGGCGATTTCGACCGATTGCGCTCACGGCGGCAGCAGCAATTCTCGCCATGATTCCCTTGTCGCGCGATGTGCTTTGGGGGCCAATGGCGCTCGCAATCATGGGCGGCCTGTTAGTGGCCACCGTGCTGACCTTACTGGTCGTCCCAGCCTTATACGTGCGCTTTTACCGTGTCAAGGCACCGACTTGAGTCGCTTAATACTCAGCTAACGAAACTAAGATTTTTGTGTTTTGAACAAGCCAGGGTCGAGCAGTCGCCGATAGTCGTTGACGACGCCGCGATAACATTCACAGGAGCGCTGTTCAAGCCCTTTGCGATCGATGATTTCGAGTCGTCCTCGGCTATATTGGATGACCCCTGCCTCTTGTAAGGCTGCGGCGACCGTGCTGATGCCTTCACGCCTGACGCTCAAGCGCTCGGCCATGATTTGATGGGTAAGTTGTAAAACAGGCTGATCAACACGATCTAGAATTTGTAACAACCATCGGCATAAGCGTTGCTCAAGCTGGTGGTGATGGGCACAACCCGTCATCCGGCTCGCTTGCGCAAGAATCGCCTGCGTATAGCGCCAAAACAAGGTCTGATTGTGCAGATCGAATCGCAACAATTCCGTCCGCATCGTTGTAGCGTCTAGGGTATAGCCGCCCCCAGCGACTTTTACAATCGCAGCGTTGATCGATTGACTTGCGCCGAGGGCAAGCGGGAATCCAACAAATCCCTCCCGGCCAACGGTGGCTGTTTCAACGGTCTCGCCGTCTTCGAGCGTCATCACCATTGAGAAAACACCGGCAACCGGAAAAAGCGCATGAGTGATTTGGTCACCCTGGGCGTAAAAAGGCCAACCGACTCGGAAATCAATCCAGCGAAGCTTAGACTGCCAGCGCTCAAAGCAATCTTCGGTGACACGACGCAACAGCAGATTCGTCTTGGGAGACGGACGATCCCGATAGGGCATACAAACACACTAAGGAAGTTCGGCAAATTGCCGCCTGAAAACCAAGTAGGGCGACCTCAACGCGGGTCGCCCTATGCGACAGTATCGAAGGCTTAAACGGCCTTAACGGCTTGCATCATTGCTTTTGATGCAGCAGAGAAGTAAGCCAAAGCGCGCTTGGTTGGCGCAATCATTCGCTTTCTGGTGTCTGTCGCTGATTCTTCAAAACTCACAAGATCTGCATCCTTGAGTTGGTGTAAGCGCTTATGAATTGTTGCAGGTGAAGCAACATCACGCATTTGCATCAATTGCCGAACCGACATGGACTCTCCGTCATGCCAGTGACGGCCAATCAGCACGAGTAATGCCAAATGATCTGGCGATAATTCGTCAAGACCTTGTGATGTTGTCGCCTTTTGAAGCAACGATTGGTAGTGGAAATAAAGGTCAACCTGGTTTTGATTCGACTTTGTGGCCATGGGACGGGCCTCCTCTTTGGGAAGGGTCAAGGGCAAGCAATAAAAGCATCGTACAAAGGACAAACAGTGGTCTGCAAACAAACAGCGGTCAGCAAACTACGGACACTCAACAGACAAACAAGCGTTTAGCAAGCATGAAAACACCCAAACGAACCGTACAGGAATCTTAACGGATTTACTTCAAAGACTATAACGCCCGACGAGATTATGTGCGACAACGCACAGTAAGTCTAGTCGCATTCAGACAGTCTTGTTAAATTTGTTGCGATTTCGCCCTTTTGCGATACCTAAATCAACGATTGGATCGCACGATTTCGCGCTTATTCGCGTGGACGGGTTAGGCTAGCCACCAATCAGGGGAGGTGGCTGCTTGGGCCAGGAGGGCTTGGTCCAGTCCATTTTCCCTTTGATTTTCGACTGGGTGGCTAGTAGCTGCGCACCGCGTTCCGTTGGGTGAATCTGGTTTCGCTGCTTTTCTTCGATCACCATCAGATGATCCTTGTAGAGGCGCGCGAGCTCGCGCATGGCGTCTGCCGGCTTGGCTTTTGCTGGAAGTAGCCAAAACACTTGCTCGGCGTCGATTCCAGCGCGTAGCTTTCTCAACTCGGCTAAAGCCTCGTTATCGAGGGTCTGGCTCGGCAAATCGTAGGTGCCCAAGCTAATAACAACGGTTTTGGCGGCAAACTTCACGCCGTTTTCGCGTATCCAGCGATCGGTAGCTGTGTTCGCCTGGGTTTTTAAGATGCATTCGGGGCGAAACTGCTTAATTCCCTCGCCGATTTCATCACCAAGAATGAGACAGTCCATCATCGTGCCTTTGATTTCAACAATAGCGAGTTTTCAAAAAATTTCTTCAAAGCGGTTCAATCATCGTCAGACCCGGGTCCTTAATCGACTTTTCCAATTCGGCGCACAACCTCAGCGAGCAATTTGGCATCGTTGGCCCAAAACTGTGCGAACTCCGGCGCATCCAGGTATTGAATCGGGCTTCCCGCCGTCGTTATTGTAGTTTGAACCTTGGGATCGTTGACGGCTTGCTTGGCAGCCTGCCTTAATTGATCGATGACGGCTGCAGGTGTACCGCTGGGAACAAAAATCCCAGACCATTGTGAAAATTGGATCGGTATGCCGAGTTGTTCGAGGCTGGGAACCTCCGGCAGGCTTTGAAGCGGCTCCTTACCCCAGTGCGCCAGTACACGAATTTTGCCTGTCTTCACATGAGACAAAATCGAAGCGGGCCCGGTGGCAACCAGATCGATTTCCCCACCTAAGACGCCAAGGACAGCAGGCCCAGCACCTTTATAGGGAACATGGGTGATCTTGAGTTCACGGGAGAGCTTGAGCATTTCCATTGGCACATGCATGGTGCCGTAGTTTCCCGAAGATCCGTAGTTAAGTTTGCCTTGATGGGACTTAACATAGCGCTCGAATTCGCCATAGGTTTTGTAAGGCGCGTCGGCACGAACTGCCAAGACCGTCGGGTCTGCGGTAATCCGTGCAATTGGCGCGAGTTGCTGCAAGCTAAATGACGCCGGTCGGCCGAGTACCTCGTCAGCAACGGGAATTGTTGAAATGGAAACAAGTCCCATTAGCAGCGTGTAGCCATCAGGTTTTGACCGTGCAACATGC
>JALQWJ010000160.1 GCA_023258775.1 Burkholderiaceae bacterium
GGATCGATACCTGCCGCCTGAACAGTGGGCATGATGACCCCCATCGTCAGAACAACCATCGAGATACCGTCGAGAAAGCATCCCAATAGGATATAAAAAAACATCAAAGCTACGATTAACTCGAAACGACTTAAACCTAATCCACCAATCCATTCTGCCAAATGGCGCGGCAGGCCGATATAGCCCATAGAAAGCGTGAGAAATGCTGCACCGGCAAGAATGAGCGCAATCATGCAGTAAAGTCTGGTGGCCCCGAGCAGTGATTCCTTAAAGCTCGCCCATGATAGTGAGCCTTGTAAGAGCGACAGCAAAAGCGCTCCCACGACGCCTAAAGCTGCCGCTTCGGTTGCTGTAGCGATACCTGCATAAATTGAGCCTAAAACTGCCGCAATCAAAAGTAGAACAGGCACAAGGCTGCTGGATGCCTTTAGCTTTTCGAGAAGGCTGGGATCACTATCGGCCTTGGGAATCTGGTCAGGATAACGCCAGGCCCAAAAAATAATATAACCAGAAAACAGAACAGACAACAAGATACCGGGGAATACGCCGGCAATAAAGAGCTTGGAGATTGACACTTCAGCCGCAACACCATAGACAATCATAATGATTGAAGGTGGAATTAAGAGCCCCAAGGTACCGGACCCTGCAAGCGTGCCAATCACCATAGGCTCAGGATAACCTCGGCGCGCCAACTCTGGCAAAGTCATTTTGCCGATCGTGGCACATGTTGCAGCACTTGAACCTGAGACTGCAGCAAAGATCGCGCAGCCCACGACATTGGTGTGAAGCAGTCGGCCTGGCAGGCCTTGCAGCCAGGGTGCAAGGCCTTTAAACATGTCTTCCGATAGCCGCGTACGAAAAAGGATTTCTCCCATCCAGATAAAAAGCGGCAACGCTGTCAAGGTCCAACTCGACGATGACCCCCAAATCGTAACTGCCATCGCATCACCCGCTGGTCTCGATACGAATAACTGCATACCGATCCAGGCAACACCCGAGAGCGTGAGGCCAATCCACACCCCAGACCCAAGAATAAGAAAGAGAGCGAGCACTAATAAACCTGAAATGAGCAGGTCATTCATGATGTGCCGTGCTTTCACTTGCGAGCTTTTTGCCGCTTATGGTGTCGACCAAGTCATGCAGCAATGCAATAAAAAAAATGACTGTTCCAATCGCCATGCTCAACTGCGGAATCCATAAAGGCGTTGCGTCATTGGAAGTTGAGATATCGTTATAACTCAACGATTGCATCACGAGGCGAACCGAAAAAATCGCCAACAAAGCTCCCAAAACGACGCTCACCACACCTGCCCAGATCTCCATACGCTTTCGCCAAGGCTGAGGCAGCAGTGACAAAACAAGGCTCACGCGTATGTGTTCTCCGCGTCTTAAGGTATGTGCTAGGGCGAGAAAAGCAGAAGCAGCCATAAAATAGCCCGCGTAAGCATCGGTTCCCGGGATCATGAAGTGAAACTCCCGACCCAGTATTGAAGACAAAACCGCGGCCAACAAAAGCAGCATGAACAGTGCCGCGAGCGCGGCGGCACCGTCATACAGCAAGTCGAGCGCTTTACGGCTTGCGGTAGGCATCGATTAAACTCTGCCCTTCGGGACCCGCCTTGGCCAGCCACTCTTTGAGTAGGGTATCGCCGACCTTTTGCATATCGGCCTTGAGCGCGGCAGGGGGCTGATGAATCGTCATACCGTTCGACTTAAGGGTGTTTAGCGAATTGGTCATCACTGATTTGGACTCTTCCCAACCCTTAGCTTCAATTTTCGCTGATGCCTGGCGAATCGCATCTTTGGTGCCTGCATCAAGCGCGTCAAAGGCCTTCTTATTCACAATCACAGCATTTTTGGGAATCCAAGCCTGGGTATCGTAAAAATGCTTGATATGCTCGTAAGTCTTGGTATCAACGCCGGTTGCGCCCGAAGACATGTAAGACTCAACAACGCCGGTCGCCATCGCCTGGGAAAGCTCAGCCGCTTGGATTGTCACAGGCTGGGCTCCAACAAGTTCTGCGATCCTTGCTGTCGCAGGACTATAAGCGCGCCATTTAACCCCTTTTAGGTCGGCAGCACTATTGAGCGTTTTCTTAACAAAGATACCTTGGGGCGGCCAGGGCACCGCATACAAAAGCATCATCCCTTGTTCACCCAGTTTCTTTTCCAGGAAGGGCTTTTGTGCGTTGTAGAGTTTCATCGCCGATTCGTAAGAGTCGGTCAAAAATGGCAAGCCATCAGCGCCGAAGAGCTGCCATTCATTTTGAAAATTCACGAGAAGAATCTCACCAGCCTGCGCTTGTCCACCCTGAACCGCGCGCTTGATTTCTGGCGCCTTAAAGAGCGAGGCATTTGCATGGACCGTAATTTTTAATTTACCTTGACTTGCTTTATCGACTTCGCTTGCAAATTCGCCAAGAAGTTTCGTGTGGAAATTACCAGCCGCGTAAGCAGAGGCGAGATCCCACTTATTCTGCGCTTGCGCGCTGCTGATCGAACATGCCGCCGCCGCACAAGCAATCGACGCAATAAGCTGTCGCTTAGTCAATTTCATCGTCTTTTTCTCCTGAAAATGCGTCTCGCAAAAACAAATGAGACGGGATGGTGACAAAACTAAAGGCTAGCACGAGATGGCGCAGAACTCGCGTGCCGCACATGCACAGGGCGAGTGGTACACAGACTTCGCCACGTAAACATAGAGTCTCTGCAACGCGATACCATGTGCAACTTCTGATTCTAACGCTGAGAGTGCGCAATGGCCCAATATGTTTACACCATGAATCGCGTGGGGAAAGTGGTACCACCCAAGCGAGTTATTCTCAAAGATATTTCGTTATCATTTTTTCCAGGTGCAAAAATTGGTGTGCTCGGCCTAAACGGCTCGGGTAAGTCGAGTCTTCTGCGCATCATGGCAGGCGTTGATTCGCAATTTGAGGGCGAGGCTCGGCCAATGCCTAATTTGAAAGTCGGCTATCTTCCCCAAGAACCTCAGCTTGATGAGGCGCTCGATGTACGCGGCAATGTAGAACAAGGCCTGGGATCAACCATCGCTTTGATTAAGGAATTCAATGCAATCAGCGATCGCTTCGCAGAACCTATGGATGACGAAGCGATGAATCAGCTGCTTGAGCGTCAGGGCGAATTACAGTCGGCCATCGACGCGTGTAACGGCTGGGAGGTTGAACGCCGTCTTGAAATCGCCGCCGATGCACTTCGATTGCCGCCGTGGACCGCTCAGGTAAGTCACTTATCCGGTGGAGAGCGTCGGAGGGTGGCACTATGCCGTTTGCTGTTGTCGGAACCCGACATGCTCTTACTTGATGAGCCAACCAACCACCTCGACGCTTTATCGGTTCAATGGTTGGAGCAATTTCTTGAGCGTTTTCCGGGAACAGTAATTGCAGTAACACACGATCGATATTTTCTTGATAATGTTGCAGGATGGATTCTAGAACTTGATCGAGGTCATGGTATCCCCTGGCAGGGCAATTATTCGACCTGGCTTGAACAAAAGGAGCAACGCCTTCAGGTCGAGGCTAAGCAGGAGTCCGCACGTATTAAGGCCATGCAAGAGGAACTCGAATGGGTGAGGAGTAATCCGAAGGGTCGGCAGGCAAAGAGCAAGGCGAGGTTACAGCGGTTTGAAGAGTTGTCGTCTACCGAAGCCCAGGCACGCAACGAAACCAATGAGATTTACATTCCGCCGGGACCGCGACTTGGTGACCTGGTGATCGAAGCCCAAGGGATCGGTAAGCGCTTTGGCGACAAAGTACTTTATGAAAATCTAAACTTCGCGCTGCCACCTGGTGGCATCGTGGGTGTGATTGGACCTAACGGCGCGGGTAAAACCACCTTGTTCAGGATGATGACAGGCGAAGAGTCCCCCGACCAGGGCACGCTACGGATCGGTGATACTGTGAGGGTTGCTGCTGTGGACCAAAGCAGGCATCAACTGAACGACCAAAAGACCGTTTGGGAGGAGATCTCCGACGGCCTCGACAATATTACCGTCGGTACTTATGTGACTTCGAGTCGCGGTTACTGTGCACGCTTTAACTTTAAAGGCGCCGATCAGCAAAAACGAATTGGCGATCTTTCGGGTGGTGAGCGTAATCGGGTGCACTTAGCTAAAACATTGCGCATGGGCGGCAACTTGCTATTACTCGATGAGCCGACCAACGATCTCGATGTTGAAACCTTAAGAGCGCTTGAACAGGCCCTCTTGCAATTCCCAGGATGTGCGGT
>JALQWJ010000161.1 GCA_023258775.1 Burkholderiaceae bacterium
GTAAATGCTTTCATAGCGTTTATAAAATGACTCGACAAGCACATCGATTGCCTCCTGCGCGATTTTATTTTTGCTTTTGCGGGAAATCATTAGATCACTTGGCCAAGAGACTTCGACTTCATTGATTTGACCACGGTGACGCATATCAACGCTGCACTGATAGCGACGTCGTGTTTGATCGATCCCATCAGCCTTCATTTGTTGTTCGGCTTTTTTGATCAATTCGACGATGCTAAGCTGCACCCTTCGCGGATCGAAAGGCGAGGTCTGAATATCGACCTGCTCGTGGATATGAAGAATATCAGCGGTTGCAGCGCCAAAGGCACACCAAGTCGAGGCAATGCGATTAAGCGGGATTACGACATGGCTAACGCCTAGCTCTCTTGCAAAAACGCCTGCATGGACCGGCCCGGCACCGCCAAAAGCGAAAAGAACGAAATCGCGCGGATCCAAACCTTTTTCAACGGTTGTTTTACGAATGATATCGGCCATTTTGAATTCGGCAATCTTCGCAATGCCCGCAGCGGCTTGCATCAGGCTAAGGCCGAGTTCTTTCGCCACTGTTTCAACAGCCTCGATCGATTTAGCTTTGTCGAGTCGTATACGCCCGCCGAGAAAATTATCTGGATCGATATAGCCCAGTACCACATCAGCATCAGTCACGGTCGCAAGATTGTTACCTCTACCATAACATGAGGGTCCTGGATCAGCGCCAGCAGACTCGGGTCCTACCCGCAGCGTGCGTGCTTTGCGGTCAACGCTTGCCATCGAGCCACCACCAGAACCGATCGCCTGAATGTCGACCTTTGGGATGAAGTACTCGTACTGTGCAACGTTAGCCGTGAAGCTGAAGGCTGGCTGTCCCTGGTGAATGATGCCGACGTCAAAGGAGGTGCCTCCCATATCGGTCGTGATCATATTGGGCGTTCCAATCAGTTGTCCAAGGAACTGGCTCCCAGTGACCCCAGAGACTGGTCCTGAATCGAGGGTTAACAAGGGCGCCTGGATAGCCCGCTCAACGGAGATCGACCCGCCTCCACATTGCGTGATCTGCAGGGCTTGCCGGTAGCCTGATTGACGAAGTTGCTTGTCCAGAGCGCTCAAATAACGCGCGGTCACCGGACCGATGTAGGCATTCAGTGCAGTTGCTGTAAGTCGCTCGTACTCGCCCCACTTCGGTGCAAGATCAACCGAGCAACTCACAAAGCAGTCAGGTGCAAGACTTCGAACCATCGCAGCAATTTGCAGTTCATGTTGAGGGTTTTTGAATGACCATAAGAGGCAAATTGCGATCGCTTCTACCCCTTCTTCAAGCAATGATTTAATCGCTTCACGCACTTGATCAAGGTTCAGCGTGACAACAACCTCGCCAAAACAATCAATACGCTCGGACACGCCGCGAATCATGCGTTTGCTCACGATCGGTACTGGCTTGCGGCTTTCCGGGAAATGAACAACCTGATTTAGATTTCGTGAACTCACACCTCGCGAACCACGCATGATGTGAATCGCATCCTCATGACCCTTGGTGGTGATGAGACCAAGTTTTGCGCCTTTGCGCTGTATTAGGGCATTGGTGCCAACGGTTGTGCCGTGGGTTAGCACCGAGATCCGTTGACAAAAGCTGGCGAAGTCGAGGTTGAGTTGTTCGGCAGCCAAAGCCATTGCTGCAAGCATGCCTTGGGCAAAATGTGGCGGGGTTGATGGGGACTTTGCAGCGATGAGCTGCCCTTTGTCGTCAACCACGACGCAATCGGTGAAAGTTCCGCCGATATCGACGCCAACATGGTAGCTCGCTTGATCCCTTCGCATGGCTCACCTTTCAGTAAAACTTCAAGCTCGCACAGCTTGCCTGGGCTTCATTACAATGACAATTGAATAACCAGCGAAACCGTCTCGATTTTTATACGCTAGAACGATTGCTCAGCCAGCTATGCAAAAGCGCTTGCCAGCCCCTGCTCCAATGCGATCTGAAGACCTTCCCGCGGAGCGCAGGCGAAGACTTGTTGAGAGACCCAACCGCGTAGAGGCGCAACGTCTCGACCCAGATATCAGACGTAAACAGATTCTGGAAGCGGCAATCACTTACTTTGCAGAGGCCGGTTTTGCTGGGCAAACGCGTGAGCTTTCTAAACGTATCGGGGTGACTCAATCGCTCTTATACCGATACTATCCTTCAAAGCAAGATCTGATTGAGGCGGTGTTCGACGCGGTTTTTCTAAAACCGTGGAATGCCGAGTGGTCCACGGCCTTGCGGGATCGCCGTGTTCCATTGCGTGAGCGATTGATCGTGTTTTATAGCGATTACGCAAAAACTGCTTATGAGCCAGCTTGGATTCGCATCTACATGCATGCTGGCCTAGCGGATATGGGCCTAAACCGAAACTATTTGAAAATCGTTCGAAGGCGCTTGCTTCACGTGATGTGCCGAGAATTGAGGCATGAGCTATTCGGTGATCACCCTGTATGGTCTGGTGCCGCCATTGGAGGTCGCGAGCTCGAAATGGTTTGGAACCTACATGGCAGTATGTTCTACTGGGCAGTCAGGCGTAATATTTTCTCGGGTGCAGAAGTTTGCGATTTCGAATTGCGCACTGCCGATGCGGTTGACTTGTTTCTAGCCGGCGCTAAGTTGTTTTACCTAAAAGTATTTAAGGTTTTGCAAGCGAAAAAAATCCGCCCTGAGCAAAGACCAAAGGCTCAAAGTCGTTTGTCTCAAAAAACAGAACGCGGGCAACGATGATACAGTGATCTCCGGCTTGATGCATGTTTTCTGTCACGCAATCAAATCGAGCGCTGCAGCCCATCAACAAGGGCACCGACCCAAAGGCCAGTCCTTCATGTCTTGGCGCTTCATCGCTTTGGCCGACGCCAGTATTGTTGCGGCTTGTCGATTGATCGTTATTAATACGACACTGATCGTAGAGCGCCTGAAGACCCGCAAATTTATCGCTCCCAGATTTTGCAAAGCGTTTAGCCAAATCTTCCTGCGTGCTGGCGAGAACATGAATGCGATGGGCCTGACCGTTATCAAAAGCATCAAGATGCTGCGATTGATTAGAAAGTGACCACAGGACAAGCGCCGGGCTAAGCGACACCGAATTAAAACTACTGACGGTGAGACCAACCGATACTTGCCGAGTGCTTGAATGCCCTGTCACAACGGTAACGCCGGTTGGGAACTGCGCGAGCGCATGCCGAAAGGCACTATGATCTGGGCCGCTCATCTGCGGTCGCCAACCATTTGTTCGAGAACTGCCATCACGGAAGCTGTGTCTTGCTCACCGAGCCCAAGCGCCTGCGCAGCGAGATAGAAAGGCGCGCTTGCAGCGAAAAGTGGTGCTGGCGTGTTGCTTGCCGCAAGTGCCTGACTAATGATGCTCATGTCCTTTTGCCATATTGAGACCTTCATCGTGGCATCCTGCCAGTTTCCAGATGCCATCATTGGGCCGCGGATTTGAAGCATGCGTGATGAGCCGGCACCATCTCCAACGACCCGTACAACATCTGAAGGATTCAATCCCAAACGTTTACCGAGCATGATGGCTTCCGCAGCAGCCACATTGTGGATCGCAACCAGCAAATTAGCGACCAACTTCATTCTCATCCCGTTGCCGAAGCGTCCAACATTAACCTGTGACCGCGAAAAACCGGCAAATACAGGCATCATTGCGCGAATCGCTTTCGTAGGGCCGCTCGCATAAACAACGAGGTCTCCAACGCGCGCCTGGGCACCAGTGCCAGATAAAGGGCAATCAAGCATGGTTATGCCTGCGGCGGCAAGTTTAGATTGCTGGTGCTGCTTGACTTCAATAGCGAGGGTGCTTGTCTCTGCAAGAACGACGGCGGAGCTTGGCGTTGATGCTGCTTGCTTAGTCGTTCGAAATTGAATCAGCCGCTCGCAGCATGTAGCAAAGGCTTCGTTTGATGGCAGTGAACTCAAGAGTTGGTGGCTGTGAGTCAACAAGCTTTCGACGTCTTTTAACGTCTTGACGCCTGATTTTCGAGCCTTTGCTGCGGCTTTAGGGTTGGGGTCGAAACCAAACACCGAAAAGCCCTTACTGATCAATTGATCAGCAATGGCCGAGCCCATAATGCCGAGGCCAATGATTCCTATAGCCCTTTGATTCGCGTGGTCCATACTTGGTCTTCGTTGATCCCTTGATCAATAAACCCTAGTATAGGGATTATTCAATTTCTCAAAAATTTCGAGCATGAAAAGTCAAGTATCCTGGATTCA
>JALQWJ010000162.1 GCA_023258775.1 Burkholderiaceae bacterium
CACGCCATCTTCACGTTGAATAAGTCCATCATCAGCCTGAATCGTTCCAGCAATCAGCTTGAGCAGCGACGATTTGCCGCTTCCGTTGCGACCAATGAGCCCCAGTTTGTCGCCTCGTTGGACTGAGAGCGATGCACCATCTAGCAGGGGCAAATCGCCAAAGGCAAGCTGTAGTTGAATCAGTTGTATCAATCGAGTCTCTCTTCGCAAAGATCAAAGCCTGCAGTGTCCAGCGCCTGAGCGCACCACCTAAGCACACCACCTGAGCGCAGCACCTGAGCGCAGCACCTGAGCACACCACCTGAGCGCAGCACCTACAATGATACCGATGGGGCTTAATCATGATGAAAATCGCTGAGTCGTTGACCGATGTAAGGCATAACGATCGAGCCTTGCTAAGGCCAGTTGCCGATTTAATGCAAACACAATTGCTGCGCTGTTCTGAGCACGAACGCATCGCTGTGGCACTTGCCAGGATGGATCAACAAGCCGTGGGCTCGATTCTCATCGACTGTGACGATGGCAGCACCGGCATTCTCACGCGAAGCGACCTCATCAAAAGGCTGATACTCCCCAAACATGATCTCGATGTCGCCATTGCAAAGGTGATGACTCATCCAGTTCATTGCCTGCCGCTTGAAAGTTCGGTGCTAGATGCCATGCATGCCATGATGTTTTGGCGTCTACGCCATCTTCCAATTCGCTCAGGGGCTTTGATCGTGGGACTGGTTAGCGAACACGATTTAATGCGTCAGCAGCGAAACCGTCCCGATCGACTGATGCTGTCGATTGATCATGCCGACGATGAATCCGAGCTGATTGCCGCGGCCAGCCAGGCGGCCGAGGTGGCCACGCAATTAAAACGCGAAGGACTTGGTGCACTTCATATCGCTCGCATGATGTCTTTGCTCAACGATGCACTAACGCGTCAGGCGATCACGCTTGTTTTGCGTGCCGACGGTGAATCCGGCGATGAGGGCAAGGACTGGGCCTGGCTCGCCTTAGGCTCAGAGGCAAGGGCAGAGCAAACTATCGTGACCGATCAGGACAACGCGCTAATCGTTCGCGACGAAGCAATGATTCCAAGATGGCTCAAGCGAGCAAGAAAGATCAACCATTTGCTCGATCGCATGGGTTTTCCGCTCTGCCAGGGGGCTGTCATGGCGATGAACGAGCATTGGTGCAAGAGTCTTGATCGCTGGCTGAAAGAGGCGCAGACCTGGCTGACAAATCCAAGTCCTCAAGCCATATTGAACGCTCAAATCGTTTTGGATTTTAGATATATTGCTGGGGATAGAAAACTTGTTGAATCGCTCGAGACGGGCTTATCTGCCTTGTTTTCGCAAACCGGGAGCGATCAGGGATTGTCCATGCGAGGCGCTGCTCGCCAAGCGTTCTTGCGACAAATGCTTGGCGATATGCTTAAACGAGGCATTCGGCCCATACCCTCAGACTGGCAGTTCAGGTTGCAAGGTCTTTTGAGATTTACCAATCCAAGCCAGCCATGGCATCTCGACATTAAACTTCAGGGTACTGCCTTGATCGTCGATGCTGCGCGCTTTTTAGTTTTAAGCAGACTTGCCCCGGGTCAATGGATGCCACATGGCACGCTTGAACGTCTCCAATGGTTAGATCGTTATAACATAATTGGGAGTGGTGAATCCTCTGCCTTAATTGATGCCTTTGAGGCGCTGACTGATTTGCGCTTGGAGCAGCAGATGCTGATCAACGGTATGCCTTCGCCAGGGCAGTCGACTGAATCCAAATTGTATCCAGAACACTCGGCAGTGACAGGGCCAGCTAGGACGCTTGGGCCAAATCAGGTGGATCTTCGTTTACTAAATACTAACCAGCGCTGGAAGATGCGGCACCATATGCAAAGTATTGCCGACTTTCGAGAGTTTTTGCGTTTGGATTTTGCCGCTTAATGTCTGGAGCCTGACAGGATGCATCAACGGATTCGTATTCAGATCGCTTCTGATCTGCACCTGGAAATGTTCAGGAAACCTTTCCTTAATTGGTATCGTGTTGAGCGCTTAGGTCCTGAGGCAGCGGATTTATTGGTTCTTGCAGGCGATATTCATAACGGTATTGAAGCTATTGAATGTTTTGCCGATTGGCCGATTCCTGTGCTTTATGTGCCGGGTAATCATGAATATTATGAAACCAGGATCGATCAAGCACTAAGATCACTTAAAGACGCTGCAAGGGGTACGCAGGTGCAGGTCTTATCCGAAGACGTCTGCTTCATTGCCGGGGTGCGTTTTCTTGCCTGTACACTTTGGACCGATTATGAGCTTATTGGTTCAGGGATTAGAAAAACGCTGGCTATGCAAACCTGCGAGCGCTTTATGGTTGATCATCGTTTGATTCAAGGTGTGGATGCGAACCGCAAGCGCTTTTTACCAGAAGACGCTTTGCGTATTCACCAACGCGAAAGAGCCTGGCTACTTGAGCACTTGCAAGCTGCATACGATGGCCCAACGGTTGCGATTACCCATCACGGCGTTCACCCGAATTCAGTGCATCCCCGTTTTGCCAATCATCCAGCAAATCCAGGATTCATATCGGATCTTGGCGACGCGATCCACCTCGCTGATCTTTGGATTCATGGCCATGTTCATAATAGCTTTGACTACATGCTTGGCCAGACACGTGTTGTGGTCAACCCGGGTAGTTATGCATTGAATATCGGGCAAGCCAAAGGTCCCGAAGATTTACAATGGGAAAATCCTGAATTCAATCCAGCAAAGGTCGTGCAACTGCAATGGGATTTATCATGAATAAGTCGCGTCGTTGCTTCGCTCGTGGCCTCGTCTCAGCCTCTGTGCTTGGACAATTCCTTGGCGCTTCTTTCATGTTGGGGGCATCGGCTGTGCGTGCGATTGGTGCGCCTGAGGTCAGTGTGAAAGAGGTTCAGCTTCAGGGCGTTGATCGCGAGCAAGTAAGCCTGCTGGTGGTCTTGAAGATGGACAACAGCAATCCGGTACCAATTCCGCTTTCAACGATTCAGTTTCTTGCGCGAGTCGAGGATCGTGAACTTGCAAAGGGCGAAACCACCGAGAGTTTGCGTTTGCCTGCGCTTGGAAGTGCCGATGCGAGCTTTAAAGTCCTAATTCCCTTGCGAGCAATTCCTGGCGCCCTTGATCGAGGGCTGGTTGCCTTGTTTGGTGAAGGCTTACGCTACGAGATTGAGGGTACTGCCCATCTGGGCGGCATTTTTCGAATACCCTTTCGAAAAACAGGACGATTCACCAGAGGCCAATTACTTGCGGCCTTACGCGCATGACAATGCGAGCATCAACCTCGCTAGTTTTTCTTACCCTGGTAAACCTGAACCTTCGATTGCGGCATTCGATAACCTGAAACACCAAGTGCAGATTCGTAACGAAGCACTTCAAGGCGTCCGCTCACCCAAACTGCCGCTTGCGCAGTTTTTTCACTGATCGGTTCAGCGCTCACAACATGGACAATTTGGTTGGCAGGTGGCGGTGGCGAGTGGATACAAGCGCCAAAATAGGGTACGAGCAAGAATTCGCTGATGCCTTTTGCACTGCGTTCAAGCGGTGCTACAAATCCAGGTAATCGAACATTTTGTCCATGCAGATTTGCAACCGCTGGGGCCTTGTCCCAGAGTTCGCGCAGCTTTGCCATCGCTTCGTTTGCACGCGGATCGCCATCTTGCAAGAGGGCGAAGTTCATGCCTTCCAAAAGTTTCTCTGGCTTCCAGTCTCCGGGAATCAAATCATCCCAACTCAAGTCACGAGGCTTACCCGGGTTTGGCGGCGATGAGGCTGCTTTTGCGACAGGGCTTGTTGGGTTGCTTTGCGCGCTTGCACGAGGAAGCCCCCAAAGCATGCTCGCAGCTGTTACCCAAAAGGTATATCGAACTAAGTTGCGTCGATTAACGGGTGGTGGTGGCTTGATGAACATGATGAGTAAAAAACTATCGTAAGGTCGTGAGTTTAAACGTTCTAACTTATAAGCATCTAACGATCCAGCATGCCTTGTTGTAAGGAGATACGATAAGCTCGCCATGCAGGTAGAAGGCTGACCACGAAAGCGCAAGCATAGACCGCTGCCATTAAGGGCAACTCATCGTCGCGAATCCATTGCGCTGACATCGTTAAGCCGGCTTCAGTCAAGAGCGATTCTTTGAAGATGAGCAAAAGGCTGCTAAGACTCGATAGGGCAACCAGCAGTGCAAGGCTTGCCGCAAGCAAGGCTTCGACCAGCAC
>JALQWJ010000163.1 GCA_023258775.1 Burkholderiaceae bacterium
CTCGGCTAGCTGGTCATACTAGAGCACCATCAGCAAAGTTGGAAGTACTCATCGAGATGTTGCAAACGCTGATCGATGAGGGTCGACGGGTTTTGGTTTTTTCTCAATTCACAGAAATGCTATCGCTGATTTCTGAGTCGCTAGAAAGCTTGCAAATCCGCCATCTACTTTTAACTGGCAAAACTAATAACAGAGCGGATATTGTCGAGGCATTTAACCGAGGCGAGGCACCGGTGTTTCTGATATCGCTCAAAGCAGGTGGTGTTGGATTAAACCTCACAACCGCCGATACAGTCATCATGTATGAACCTTGGTGGAATCCCGCCGCCGAGCAGCAAGCGATCGACCGAGCCCACCGTATTGGCCAGACCCAGCCCGTGACTGTGTTTCGGCTGATCGCTGAGCATAGCGTGGAAGAGAAGATTCTGGCCTTGCAAGACCGAAAGAAGGACCTAGCGGCGCAAATGCTAGCGGGCAATAAGCTTGAAGCGTCTTTGACGGAGGAAGACTTCACAGCACTTTTGAGCGATTAAACATATAGATCGTTCTGAGTCATGCAACCAAGCCGATTTTGGACTTGAGTTGCATTTGGTGCAATCGAGCAAGAAGCATGAAATGCTCCAGATTGCTAAAGAATCGGTTAATGTTTACGACGTCCTTGATTTCCCCGATGTCAACGCCTTCTTGATCATCTTCATCATGAAGTCCTTTGATTGCGCCTGAACGCCTGTTGAAAGCACAAGGTGCTGCATGACGTTGGCATGCTCAATGGTTGCCAACCCGTGCAAGGCAGACCAGATGAACAGGGCTTCGAGTTCAGCCTGCCTTTTTGCGCCCTTCTTTCTGCCATGTCGTATAAGCAGTTGATGTCTCAGCACATCAAAGGCATAAACAGCATGTTTAACGAGCTCGGGGTGAGCAGCAGGCTCGGGCCAAGGTGTTCCAAACATCAGCCGGTACTCCAAAGGCATGCGTGCAGCATAAGCCAGGTAGGCCTCACCCATCCCTCGGAGCTCATCTTCTGAATGCGCTTTGGCATTTTGATCTAAAAACTTTGCAAAATCTTCAAAACACCTTCGCATAATTTCAGCTAACAAGTGGTCACGGCTTGTAAAGTGCCTATAAGGCGCTTGATGCGAGATAGCCAGCCGTCTAGCCACGTCCCGCATGCTGAGACCTTCGACGCCACGCTCAGCAATCACGTCCCTCGCTGCCTGAATACAGGCCTCCTTTAAGTCCAGATCGTTAATGGTTTTGGCCATATCTCCTCAAGTGTCAATGCGGGCGCAAGCGTACTGGTTTGTTGACAACGGCTACATATTAAGCAAGTATAGTTGACACCGTCAACAAATGTGGCGATCAATGACAACAAATGAGGGCTTCATGCAAGTCAATCACGTAGATCAATGGTTGGGCTGGGACAAATGGGACGGCCACACGCTGTCATGGGTGTCAAAGTGCTTGATCATTTATGGCTGCTTGATGTGGCTTGCTTGCGGGCTGACCTACCTGTTATCGCTTGGCGATGCGCGTACGATTAGAGAGGTCGGTATTTGGGTCAAACCCATGAAGTTCATGGCTGCCACGGCCCTATTTGCATGGTCGACCGTATGGCTTACTCACTTGGCTCATGCGGCGATCACCCACGGTAAGGCTTACCTGGGTATCAGTATCTTGCTCGTGACTACATCCTTCTTCGAAGTGGCCTACATCACCTACCAAGCAGCACATGGTTCCGCATCCCACTACAACATGAGCGACCGCTGGCACGCCATGCTATTCGGTCTAATGGCGATTGCGGCGGTTGGATTGACAGCCTCACAAGGATGGTTGGCTTGGGAAATCTGGAAAAGGCGCGGCACAGACCAACTCTCGGTCACCACATGGGGCGTCATCATGGGCCTGCTACTGACCTTTGTGTTGTCGACCGTCAGCGGATTTCTGCTCGGCGGTAAGCAGCCTGCCGCGGGCGAGGGTCTACCCATCGTGGGCTGGCATTTGTATAAGGATATTCGTCCATCGCATTTCCTTGGTGTTCATGCTCAGCAATTCATACCTCTTATGGGCATCGCGGCCGATCGATTCCTAGGGCGCTATGCAACACGGGCTCTTGCCGCTGGATCGAGCCTATATGTCCTTGCTTGGTGCCTTTTAACCCAAGCGAGCCTCAGTTAGCCCGCGCGAGCCTCAGCAATTGAAATCGGTATATTGTTAGCATTTTTAAAGAGTCATCATCTTTCGCTTAATTCCTGGCACGGCTGCATGACGCCCAAGGCAAATCCCTTAGTTTCGGACGGCCTTAAAACTAATAGTCCAAACTTGATGCAAGAACGAATCTACCAAGGCGCAGCCAGAACACCACCCACAACATAGATCCAACTCATTTTCAATAAATACAGATTAGAAAAAGGGGAACGGCCCGGCGCCCTTGTCAATGTGGCTTAGGTGACTTACCAAGCCTTCGAGGGGATCCCAAGCATGAAGCATGCATGCCGGAGGGCCCAAAAAAGTCTGCGGCACAGCATCCGGCCGCCATTGCAGCGCAATCTCTGTCGTCGTGCTCGGACAACTGACAACAACGGTTCCGGCCCAGCGCTTTATCATCGTTCTGTGTACATGCCCGCAAAGGATCGCTTCGATATTGCTGAAGCCACGCAAAATCTCTGCCACGGGCTCGGGCCTCATTAATCTGTATTTATCGAGATAGGGAATTCCGCTCACAAAGGGTGGATGATGCATCACTAGCAAGGTGGCTTTAGTAGGATCCAAACGCAATGTCCGATCGAGCCAGGCTAGGTCCTGCTCATCGACCTCGCCATGATGTAAGCCTGGCCGGCACGTATCCAAGACAAGGATCCGAACGGGATGTTCATCAATGCAATAGTTCAGTGCGCCCGTCTCTGGTAGGTAACGGTGGTCCGGAAAAGCCTGGCGAAGACAGTCGCGATCATCGTGATTCCCCGCCACAATAAGGAACGGAAGCGTCAAATCTTTCAATCGCGATGCTGCTTGGGCGTACTCCTCGGGAGCGCCATGCTCCACAAGGTCGCCCGATAGAATGACAAGATCTGGGAGGCGATCCAAGGCGTGCAAATGCCATCCTGAAAACTTGGCATCGCCTTGATGTTTAAGTCGTAACGCTATGCAACGTGAACGGGTACAAGTGGGGAGAAAGCCAATCGGCCGGTTGAAAGGCCTGCGTCAGTGTGCAGGTCAATATCGTCGCAAGAGCAACGGTAACCGATCTCGCACCGATCTGTCCTGGGACTCGAGCCGATTGAGAAGTAGACAATCCCAAGTTTCTTTCTGTCTTATCGCAAGAGCGCGAGGACTGGTTGAGCACGAGTGCTGACCAAAGACATCGTCTGACTCAGGACATAGGCTTGGAGACGGGTTATTACCGTTTCGTGAATTGTTGGATAGGATGCTCGATGCCGGTATCTCGGCACGATCTATAGCTAAAGAGAAACTGACCAAGAATTTATATCAATAAAGAGGAAGAACAATGGAGCATCAACTTTTTATTCTTAATGGGGCAAACCTCAATATGCTTGGAACGAGAGAGCCTGAACTATACGGAAGGACAACGCTTTCCGAAATCGAACATGCTTCAAAGGCTCTTGCTCAGTCACTAGGATTGACATGTGACTTCCGCCAGACAAACCACGAAGGCATTTTGATAGACTGGATCCAGGAAGCCGCTATAAAAGATGCTTCGGTCATCATTAACCCTGCGGGTTTTTCTTTTGGTCGCGTGCCGGTCCTCGACGCCTTAAAACTATTGCGCAAGCCGCTTATTGAAGTTCACATTACCAACATTCACCAGCGACCCGCGCCGTATACCCACTCACTGACTTCGCAGGTTGCTCATGGTGTTATCTGCGGCCTCGGACCGACAGGCTATTTGCTTGCGGTGCGCGCGATTGCGCAGAAACTCGGCCTTATCGACTTGCTAGCTTGAATCAGGAGAACCGTTATGCTCGGAAGAGCAGCACTAGCCATGTGGTGGGACGTTCCGTGTGAAGCGAGAGACGAATTAGAACATTGGCATGCCTTTGAACACGTTCCTGAGCGCTTATCGATTGACGGGTTCTTGAGAGCATCACGCTGGACTGATGCATCTGGAGGTGACGGCTTTTTTGTTATGTACGAATTAAGTGCGCATGACGTCTTAGCATCCCAAGCTTATCTCGCTCGGCTCAACGCGCCAACACCTTGGTCAATAA
>JALQWJ010000164.1:0-236 GCA_023258775.1 Burkholderiaceae bacterium
CAATTGCTAATGCATGTGGGCCCAACTCACTAAGTCCCCACCCCACTAGCAGCAAAACCAGCAGATTAAGTAATCCCGCGGCGGATAGCGTTTTAATCATGAAACTTGGTACCGTAACCACTCGTGGCTCAAATTTAGGGTCCGATAAAACTGCTGCAAAAGAAAAGCCGGGACAAACATCGCCAGTATGTGCAGGGACAACATGCTGGCTGTTGAAACCGAAGCACCGGCGCACC
>JALQWJ010000164.1:246-4169 GCA_023258775.1 Burkholderiaceae bacterium
AGCACTCAACCAGATGACCCAAGCCGCTACTCTGGATACGACTAATCGGTATTCTAGACGCAAACAGCCTTCAGCAGAACTCATCCTCGATCTGCACCAGCAATCGACTCAATAGGCCTCATCGGTCAACAGCACCATCGATAGACTTATCGAGCACCAAAAGCATGAAGCCTGTCGCCCCCCGACTGAGCGTGAATACTTGCATTAAAGGAGATGATGATTCGATCAAGCCTGCCTTCATAAGGCATCGCTTGATGGGCTAGCCAGGAGGGGAAGACAACAACCTGACCAGCGACCGGCTCCACATCGACATGAGGTGGTTGAAGATAAGCGTTACCCAGGTCAACATGCGCTCCGCCGAGTCGATTGAAATATGGGCCGAAAAACCGCGTTAAGCCATTGGACGTGCCGTAGACCGGATGCTCGCAACGGGTCTGCGCCGGATCAATTTGAACAATGTAAACACCTGACCAGGAGCAGTTACCGTGGGAGTGCACATCATGAAATGCACCTCGGTTGGCACACTGGAACCACATGCCTTCAATGGCAATACGCATGTCAAGCGAGCGAGCTGGTTGGGCTGATTTCCAAGCTACTGCATTGGCGCGACCCACCGTGTCTTTAAGCGACTCAACGATAAATTGAACAACTCGACGCCCTTCGGGCAAACCAAGTCGATCAAGTAGGTCATCGCTGCTCGCAAAAAAAGCCTGATCCGAGGCTGACCCCTGAGCAATGCGCATGGCTGAAAGCGCCCGAGCGAGAACGATATTGCAGTCATCAGCACCGTCAAGGCGATAAATCCCGATCGGCGTTGCCCAGAGTGACTGATGGCCTAGAAATGCTGCGGTCATCGAGTGACATTCGCGAGCTCATCGTGCCAACGAAGCACGTGACCGGTGTCGCGCGTGAATTGTTCGATATCTTCGGGTGTGTCCAAATCAACACGGTACCGGCGATTACTCGTTACGAAGCGGTATACCGCCGCCGGATGACTTTCCTGCCACTGCCGGCAACCGACGTTAACCGAGTCTTGCAAAATCATTTGACGCACTTCGTTGCTAAAGATCACCGGGTTACCGCGCTTGCCCTGCACCTCAGGAACTACGACTGAGGACTGATCAGGTCGCTTTTTGTAGGCGCCGATTAGATCGCTGATGTCTTGCGAATTAATCAAGGGTTGATCAGCCAAAGCGACTAACACCGCGTCGAGTTTGCCGGTGAACGCAGAAAGCCCCAAACGCTGCGAGGAAACCTGGCCATCGTCGGGCTGTAAATTACGAACGACCGTCACTGGGAAATCCTGAACAACGGGCTCAATAAGCTCAGCATGGTGACCAAGTACCACCACAACTTCGTCAACGCCTGCGCCAGATAGCGCAATGAGTTGACGACGGATCAAGGGTACGCCACCCAACTGTAGGAGACTTTTGGGCCGAAAACCCATACGTGAGCCGCTTCCTGCGGCTAAGAGGACCGCACCAAGCACCATTCGATTGTATAAACCGCCACCGCCCTTGAGTATGCAAGCCATGGCTTAAGCGTCACAACAAGATTTTTGGTTAAGAACCTGTTTTTCAACAAAGTTCTTCTTGAAGGTTTTCTCTTCTGGAGATTCGGAAGGCCTGCTTTTACAGCTAACCCCCTCGGGCACTTTTGAAGTCTTTGGCTGACAGGCAGTGTCGCTGAGATAAGTGGACTGACCTTCACAAGGGCTTGCGCCTGCGCTTGACTTCAGCGACACAACGGCTGCCAATACCGAAAGCGCTATCTCCTGAGGTGTTTGAGCACCAATCGGTTGCCCGGCAGGCGCGATGATCGCTTCAACAAGGCTTGCATCTTCTCCTGCCTGAATCAGCGCGGCCTTGAGCACTTGTGCCTTGCGTTCACTCGCAACAAAAAAGCGATGCCTTGCCTGAATCGCTAAGGAAGCCCGCAAGCCTTGCATATCGCGCTTTCCTTGGGTTGCAACGATAACGAAGCCTTGATGCGCGACCGCTTTGAATGCCTCGGGAATATCTTGGTCGTCGCGCAGGAGTTCTTGAGCATCGGGAAACTGTAATGCATCAGCATCATGCGCGATGACTAGCGTGGGTAGCCCTAGTCGGGGGGCTAGGACGCTCAGTGCGCGACTCAATGGGGTATCGCCGATCACGGTGAGTGTGGGCTGTGGGAGAACCGGATCGACAAAGAGTTCCAAGGTGCCGCCGGAGTGGCAGGTCATGCCGAATTCAAGTACGTCGTCGAGCTCGCGCTCCACGCCTTCTTCTGCAGGACTAATTCTGATGATGCGTGAACACCCATCGACGAGCGCGCGTCGCGCCGTTTTGATGACAGCAGGTTGCGCGCAACCCCCGCCAATCCAGCCTTCAATAATCCCTGCTTGGGTAACCAGTGCCTTATCGCCAGGTTTAGCCGAAGCTGGTGGTAAGGCCTTCAGTACGGTCACAAGCGCATAAGCTATGCCCTCACGTCCCAATTGTTGAGCGGTTTGTATGACTTGATGACTTTGATTCATTGGTATTTTTTGGTTCGTGTGAAATCGATGTTGAAGGATTTAGCAAGGTTTTCAAGATCGCGAAGGCTGTCCATGCGGTGGAAGGCACGGATCAGCGTGCTGCAGGATTGGAGCGCTGCACTCCTTGGCGTCTTCGGACCAGGATGGAACCAGTCAATCCGGGCACCGCGATGGACCAGGGCACGAAGCTGATGGGCGAGCTGTTCCGGTTCATCGGCGTCGTAGCCATCTGAAAACACCCAAACAAGTGATCCTCGACGAAGCTGCGCACGGGCGTGGAAAGTTTGAAAATCCATGACACTGGTGGCAATTCGCGTGCCACCAGCAAAGCCTGCCGTCACCGCGTTGATCTTCTCCTGAACATGTAGTGAGTCACGCTTTAAGAGCGGTGTAATTTCGGCGAGTCGCGTGTGAAATACGAAAACACGGGTTTGCATCGCTGCGATAAAAGCCCTCGAAAACCGCAGAAAAAGCTGCGCATGAGTCTCCATCGAACGACTCACATCAACCAACACAAAAAGCTGGGGCTGCTCGCGCCTTGGTCGTCGCCAGGCCGGCCGGATCGGTACGCCCCCTGTAGCAAGGCTCATCCGGCAGCTGCGCCGTATGTCAAGGCGACGTCCTTGCGGGTGATCCTGCCAGCGTCTCGTGAGACGCTTTCGTAATCGTTTTGCGAGCAGATCCGCCAGGTTTTGAAGCCGCGAGAGGTCCTGCGGCAACCATTGTGAGCGTGATCGATCATCAAGGGCTTCGGTGCGACTCGCTCCTCCTTGGGCTCGGGAGAGCATGTCGTCATTTGCTTGGGCCACAGCTTCGAGCGCGCTATCTCTAGCCTGTGGAGCTGACTGATTGGGTCGGCTTGATGCTTCAAGCTGATTTTGCAGATCTTGCACCAGTTGTCGCATATCACGTGAATGCCGAGCCTGTCTGGTCTGACCGCTCGTTTTGACAGTACCCTTGATTCGACTCGGGTACCAGTAGCGCTCAAAAAGCGCTGACCATTGTTGCCACTGTTTTGAATTTTGACAGGCGATGGACCGCCAGGCTGCATCAAGCCTGCGGGTCTGACCGATCGGTACAACAAGAGCTGCCTGAACCATTGCCTGTTGCTCAGCAATGCCAACCTGTAAGCCATGCTCGCGCAGCAGGCTGGCAAAACCCGCAATCGCTTCGAGTGGCCTTGCAACATCCATCAGTCCTACACCCAGTGCTCAGGCGGCCTGAGCTTGACCTGAGGCGGGTTTCATCGCTGCTGCAACACCTGCCTGCGCACCCTTTCTACCTTCAATGAGCTGCAAAATCCGTTCAGCGTTGAGTTGGAAGCGATCCTCTTTTGTCTTCAGGAGACAGGCCAATGTAGCCATCATGCCCAAGGGATCATCGGGAATCGAGGTGAGCCGAAGTT
>JALQWJ010000165.1 GCA_023258775.1 Burkholderiaceae bacterium
GTTCGCGGATGTGTAGGTCGCTTAATTGAAAAAGATAAGTGCTCATCACTCGCCTCCAAAATTCTTAAGCGCAGTTGGGTTAACGCACACATGAAGTAATCAGCATGATGCAAGCTAACCCGCGCATACAGTATGGCTACGGTTGTTGAAAGAGTTATGACGTTCCGTTTGTGACAGGCCGAGGTTTGCTGGGTGGCACCGAACCTTCGTTCATTCGGATGTCATCAAGAGCCTTGACCCGTCCTCGCGCCTGATCCCGACGCAGCCCAACCTCAACGCCTTCGAGTCTGCGGTCATCAACGCAGGGTTCGACGCCTTCGACACCATCCTGCCCGAGTTCTACGCACCGCACGGCTTCCGTGCGGTTGCGCGCACGCGTTGGAACGATGCGTTTGCGCCAGACGCCTGGAACATGGACACCTTCCGCGAGTTCAACAACGGCGAGCCTGACGTCGTCTTCATGGTCTACGACCCGGCCAAGAAGGACGCGGAGTACAGACCACGCGATGGTCGCGTCATGCAAGGCGAAGATGGCTGCGACCGTGCTGTCGCCATGCAGGCGCGCGAGATGCGGAAAGTCCAGCGCGGAGCTCGCGTTGCGCCAGCTCCTGCGGATCCCGCGGCCATCGCTGACGCTAGCGCAGCTGACCAGAACATCCAGTTCAGCCGTCGTCGCAACGATGCAAGACGATCCAGACTTTAAGCTCGTGAGCTACCGGCTAGGATCGTCTTAGGGGCCGAGAGACTCGGCTTGCCTGTCCCGGTGCTATTGTCGCCTTAGCAGTAGCAAGGGTCCTGCGCCATCAACAAGTACCCACTGTGCGCCGCCCCCAACTGCGCGATGTAAGTCAGGGAAATCGGTGACTCGCAAGATGACTTGTTCATCCACTTGCGGCAAGCGATCATCGGTGACAGCCTCTCGATAAAAGGAAATCGATGGTGCTCTGAGCTGATAACTAACCGTTACTTCTTGTCTTGCGCCTTTCGCAAGAGCCTTGATCGGCCCTTGTAATAATTGACCTAAAGTCGGCAACAACGCGAAACAGACAAGCATCTGCATCGCAAGTCCAAAGTAAAGCCACCGGTCGAGCTGAGATTTGGAAAAGATCGCAAAGCATAACGATCCAAAGCAAATAACGAGAATGAGCTGTTCCGTGACACCCCAGCTTACATGGCTTAAGCCATGCTCGATCAGGGCACGATAAAACGGGTTGACCGATGAGTTCTGAATCGTGAATACCAGGATTGGATGCAAGGCAGCAATCGCAACAAGCATCAAGAGTCCGATCGCGCAAGCGCTGAGCCAACTTGTCCTTGATATCTGAGGCGATAAGGCTGCGAGAGTCAGCAAGGGTAAGAGGGCATACATGGCGTAATGCGGAAGCTTTGTGGCAACCACACTGAAAACGATAAGCATGCCCAAGCTATGACTTAGCAAGCCAAGGGCTTGTGTGCTCAGTCCCTTATCAAGCCGATCCGAACTCGCTAAGCTCTGTGACCTTAAGCGCCAGACACTGCTGATCAACATGGGCGTAAAGGGTAGGGAAAGTACAAAAAGCATGGCCAGGGTGTAAAACCATGAACCTGTATGGCCTTCCATGGCTTGCATCGTTCTTCCAAAATGATGCTTGCCGAATAATCCTTGAAGAAAGTCGTTCGAAAATCGCCAATAGGCATAGGCATACCAGGGAAGGCTGACGGCAATCCAGGCAAGGCATGCTCTTGCATCAGAAAAGCTCCAGCGTAAGGCGTCGAGGTTTAGGCGAACAAGGCAATAGCCAAGTACAACAAATGCGGGTGCAAGTAGTCCAATCAAACCCTTGGTGAGTAGCGCTAGGGCCGAGCAAATCCAAGCGGCTCGCAAATAGCCTCTGGCGCTCCACGCCGAATCGGCGCTCGCCGTGGGGTCGGCGCTCCATGTGTTATCTGCGCTCTCAGAGTCATTGGGGCTTGCAAATGACGTTGCGCTCAGGTCCTGGCTTTCGCGAAGTCGTATTGATTCAATGAGGCAACACGAACATGCGGTTAACCACAAGTAAAGCAATGCATCGGCAGTTGCCGCATGGCGCATCACTAGCGGGCCAAAACAGCTGCAAACTAATGTAAACGCAATTAGCGCGGATTCAGGCCTTGTGCTCCAGATGAGCGCAAATCGTGCAGCGATCCATGCGCTTGCAATCCCAGCTACCAGGGAAGGCATACGAGCGCCTACTTCTGAGAGGCCAAACATGGACATTGACAACGCTTGTAGCCAATAAACGAGTATTGGCTTGTCGAAACGTGGCTTGCCATTTAGGAAGGTGAATCCGAAGTCACCGCTTTCAAGCATCTCTCGGGTCGCTTCAGAGAAGGCGCCCTCGTCGACATCAAACAAAGGCGTCGTGCCCATCCCAAGCATGCTGAACAATACGCATGCGCTTGCAAGTACGGCGATCCTGAGATTGATGGGCTTATTCACCGCCCTCGATCACTCGCCGAATCGCATAAGTGCGCATCACCGATGGCGATGATTGATGTCGCACCAGAAATTCGGCCAGTACGCCTGTGCAGATCAAATGGATGCCAGACAGGATCAGCAAAACCCCCAGCATGAGCAATGGCCTTGTACCGATTGACTCTGCAAGAAATATTTTCAGCAATCCAAGCCATAACAATATGCCGCTACCAGTCACAAGCATCGGTAGGCCAAGAGCCCCAAAGAAGTGTGCAGGCCGACCAGCAAATCTGAGAAAGAAAATCACAGTCAGCAGGTCGATGAGGACGCGATAGGTTCTAGAAATTCCATACTTCGAATGGCCTGCTGTCCTTGGCCTATGGTTCACCACAACATAGCGCAATCGCTCAGGGCTCGTCACGGTTGCTAACCAGATCGGCATAAGGCGGTGCATGTCGCCAATCAGTCTAATCTGCCTGAGTACCGACGTACGATAGACTTTTATGCCACAGCCTAAATCCGCTGATCGAAGTCCTGTCGTTATACTGATAAACCAATTGGCAAGTCGCGACGGTAACTTTCTGGTAACAAGCGGATCCATCCTTTGTTCGCGCCAGCCTGCAACGAGATCGAGATCCTGCTCACGCAGGATCGAAAGCATTCGGTCGATGTCTCTTGGATCGTTCTGCATATCGCCATCAAGCGTTGCAATGAACTCACCCTTTGACGCATCCACCCCGGCCTGGATTGCCGCAGTCTGCTTGAAGTTTTTGCTTAGTTGCAAGATCCGAGCTTGGGGAACACCCTTGATAGCCTTGGAAAGCTCGATCAGCGTTTGGTCTGTGCTGCCATCATCAACAAGAATGAGCTCCCAATCGATAGACGCTTTTTGTAATTGAGCAATCAGCTCGTGGCAAGCCTGAAAGGCGATGGCCTCTTCGTTATAAAAAGGAACGACAACCGAGAGAAGCCCTGCTAGTATTGTCTGGTTGATTTCAGATTCGGGGACCATGCGCGAGCAATGCGATTTTTCTTGAGAAAATGCCATGTCGCAAGGCTCAAGCCAAGCGCAACCGAAGCTTCAAGACTGCAAGATGGTGGCAAGGGAACCAAGACGAGCGCTGAGGCAATGAGGAGTCTAAAACCGTCATTCAAAGCCTCGTGCCGAGGCAAAGACGATTCCCAACGCAGGACTGTTAGAGCACTGATACATCCGATCAAGAGACCGAGTCCTGCACCCATGAAAACATCGGCCGGCCAGTGGGCGCCACTGGCTACGCGTGCAAGGCAGACGAGAGGGACAAGGGCGGTAAGCGGTAAGCCGAGTCGCTGAGCCTTAGGAGTGAATCGGGGATATAAACTGAGGAACAATCCAAAAACAATGGCAATCGTCATGCTGTGTCCGGAGGGCATCGACCCATGGGTCAGCTTCTCGCCTATGATGAATAAGTCTTCATGCATGAGGGCTGCCGGCCTAGGTACATCAAGTGTTAGCTTGAGCACGCGAGAGATACATCCGCCGAGCAGCGCCGATAAGACTAAGGCCCATACGATAAGCATCTTGCGCGTGATCAATAGTAGGATGGAGGCCGCGCCGAGGAAGTGCCCAAATACATTGAGCGATTTCCAGAGGTCATCGTCGAAAAACATTGTGAAGGCTTGAATATCTACCATAAGCGCGGGCGTGCGTGCGCCTGGCAACAGGCCTAGCGCTATCAGGGCTGTAGC
>JALQWJ010000166.1 GCA_023258775.1 Burkholderiaceae bacterium
GGGTTTATTTACCGCGATCTTATGCAACGTATGGCGCAACATTTAGCGCATCGCTGGCCTCAAGGATTTGCGTATGGATTTCCTGGCATGCGTCCGCACCTGCTTGGCGAAAAGCTGGGCTTCTACCATGCTATTGCTCGTTACGGACTATCGCATTGGACGCCAGTTGAGGGCGTGCTCGAACCCTTGGCTTGGACAAGGCTCTATGATTGGCTGGAAGACTCAAGCTTGCTCGATGCGCCGCAGAGCACAAAGGCTGCGCAGCAGATAGTGTTGGCCAGACATCGGCGGTATCTTGCCTGGCGTTATGAAAAACATCCCGAAGTGTCCTACCAGTGTTGGGGTATTTACAAGCGAGGCTGGTTAAGAAAGCAATTGATCGGATGGTTGGTTTCTAAGCCCTGGAACGCTACGCAGCGGCTTATTGTCGATGGGTGGACGCAGCATAGTGGCTTAGTTTCGCCACATGCAGCCATTGATGCGCAGATCAATCAGCCTTGGCTGATTTGGGCACGAATAAGCGGCGAGCATCGCCATCCGGTGATCGCAACGCAGTTTCGCTATGCCGGAGATTTTGAGCTAGGCACTGAACTTCATCGATCGAGCCCATCGATCCAAGCACGGTTGCGCGGCGATCTTGTTCCCTTTACTGCAGGTGATACAGATGTGTTCTAAGCCTTTATGGCGTTAGCAAGACGCCTGCCTAAGGACCGGCATGGGTCTTCCCAAAAACGATGGGCGAGAAAGGCAAGCAGCAGCGTTAGGCCTAGTGCCAGCCATTCGGGGCTGGGCAGATGAGCCAGTTGATACTCAAGGCTAAATGCCTGTGCTGCGCGCAGTACGGCTATATGAAAAAGGTAAGTTCCATAACTTAGCTTACCTGCCCATTGGCAAAAGCATATGACAAAGTCAGCTTTAAAAACAGATTCGCACCGAGCGCTCCGAACCCAACGAATACATGTAGCCATAAGGCAGGCGTAGCAAAGGGCAGCGAGCCCGCCTAGCTGACCTTTTAGGATTGATGCCTGAATACCTGCATCGCCCACGTTTGCAAAGTGTTGAGCAAGCCCAAGCCAGGCTATTACACCCAGCACGGCGGGCCAAAGAAGAAGCTGATCGGATCGCCGCACCCAAGCCCATAGCAAGGCGCCGATGATAAATTCAATAGCGAGGCCAGGTAGATGATGTAGCAAAATAAATGCGTGATTCTCTTTCTCGTAATCGGCAGAAAGCCCAAGAAATATTCGGGAACAAAGTGCTAATGCCAAGACGATTGCAAGCGTGATCCGGCGCCACATGATGGAGTGAGCCTGGTGGAGCAACCAAACAAGGCAGGGAAGTACAAGATAAAAACTAATTTCAGAAGGGAGGCTCCAAAACGGCGGGTTGTAGTAAAACGCCATCGCTTTGGACTGCAAAAACGTAAAGCTCAAATGCTCTACAACATAGAGTAAATCTTGCTCATTGATGGTCTTTTCAGCGAAGTAGACGCAAAGGGCAAGCAAGTACAGCGGATAGATGCGAAAGAATCGCCTTGTCCAAAATGCCAGCGTCCCCGCAAAGGTACTTGATGTGCCGATCGATTTTCCGAAAAAATAGGGGCCAAACACATAACCACTCAAGACAAAAAATAGGTCAACCCCGGTGTGGGCGAATCGAAGTAAGCTTGGACTCCCTGGAGAAAGGGCCCAAAAGTGGGTATACACAACCAAGAACGCTGCAAAACCTCGAAAGGCTTCGATCAGCAAAAATTCGCGTTGATCGGCTTCAGTGGCACTTGAATTCATGGGCCGATTCTCGCCGATCGGCCATTGTTTTCAATCTGGCCTGTGCGATTTATCACGTGGTTAGTCAAAGAAGCCAGGGATAATCAACTCACTATCAAGGGTTAGCGTGCCGTCACTTCGTCAATTCCATATGCCTGGTTCGAACCTTACCGATCGTGATCTGACGCATCGGTACCGCGCGTTTTGTGCGTGCTTTGCCGCAAGTATTTTTTTGATGCTGGTCGCTGTCTTCTCTCCTGCCCAAGCCAAGTACATTGCGCGCGTGGCACTCGCTGTCGGGGACACGTCGCGCGTTAATGGCTCCCATATCGAAGCTTTGCGGGTGGGTACGCAACTGCAAGCCGGAGACCGCATTCGCACAGGGCCCGACGCAGTTGCGATTTTAGTTTTTGCTGATGAGGGCCGCCTGTCCGTTCGCCCGGATTCTGAGCTTTGGATCAAGCAATACGATATTGACCCTAAGGGGATCAATACCCGCATTGAGCTGGAGTTGGTCAAGGGAATCGTTCGCCAAATATCGGGTAACGCATCGCGCGCCCAGCCAGAGCGCTACCGACTCAATACCCCAGTTGCTGCGATTGGGGTACGTGGTACCGATTTCTTAGCCAGGAGTAGTTTAGATGGCGTTGAGACTTTGGTGCAAGAAGGCAAGATTTTTGTTCAAGCCAATAATTTGCAATCCTGTGCCCAAATCGATTGCGGTGCATTGCTTGCCCCAGCCCAGGCGGCTGGGTCTTACTTAAAAGTCTCAACTAACGGTGAGATTGTTCAGCGCGCCTATCGTTCGGCCGATGTCGAACAGAACTTCGCCCTAAACCTTGTGATGCAACCAACGAGCAGGCGGCAGGCTGTACTTCAGGCCGCTGAACTGCAGCGTTTAAAGCTCAGCGATGCGGAGTTGCCAGCAGGTGCGCAGTTCATCTCCGATACCATATTTACGGTTGCGCAAAATAAGGATGTCAACTACGCCGGGCAAGCGGGCTCCAATAGCTCTTCGGGATCCACATCAACGGGCACAAACACGGGTACTTCGCCGGGCGACCCAACCTCCACGCCGTCGACGCAACCACCTGTTTCCCTGCCAGCCGATTTGTCGATTAATACGGCTGCGCTACTTGACCGACAACTGGTCTGGGGCAGGTTCACGCAAGCCGCGGCCCTACCTGATCAGTGGCTTGTGAGTTATGCCGATGCCAAAGAAGGGCGGCATGTGACTGTGGGTGAGCTTGGGCAATACGCACTTTGGCGCTCAGGTGCGACTGGTAGGCTCGATCCATCGCTCGTAGGGATTGCAAAGTTCAGTTTGTTGGGTGCTCAAGCGGTACTAGAGCAGTCTGGCGGGGTAAGCGCTGCGCTTGTCAACGCTGCCATGCTCGAAGTCAACTTCGATCGCTCCACCTTCGTCGCTGGCGTTGATCTGCAGCATCAAGCGACCGGTGTGCAAAACCTGAGGGTGAGTGGTATTGTGAACAATGAAGGTATATTTGTTGGTACAAATGATACCGAGCGCGTCGCTGGGGCACTGAGCAGAGATGGCTCGGAGGCAGGCTATTTATTCTCGAAGGACACATCCGCGGGCCGTTTGCGTGGCATCACGCTTTGGGCTCGAACGAAGTAAAAGGCGAAAGGCTACGTGGTCGCGACCGCGCGCCATCCTCGCCTTATTGCTTGCGATCGCTCCCGCGATAAGTCAGGGCACAGCGCTCAAACCTGCTGAGGAGGCCGAGCAGGCGCTTGAGCAAGCCCGGCAAGCTATTGCAGATCGTGCTTTAGATCGAGCTGAACTGCAACTTGAGCGGGTTTTGATGCTCGTGCCTGAACACGCCGAGGCTCGGGTTATGCTTGCCTCGTTGATGGCACAGTTAGGCCGGCTTGAAACAGCACTTTTGCTCCTTCAAAGCTTGATTGAGGATCCACGTACGGCTGAGGATTATCGTCAGCGTCTCAGAAGCATTTATCTGTTGATTGCCCAGGCACCCAGGCTAGCTTCGCTGACCCGTCTTCCCCAGCGACTTGCACCTGAGTCTGCTCCGCAAACCTACTGGCGGGCTGAACTTGGTCTGGGACAATCAACGAATCCGCTATCGCGAACAAGCGCGAGCGACTTACCCCTAACCATCGCCGATTCGGTGATTAATCTTCCTTTGAGTGAGCGGCCCAAGCGAGGTAATCAGCTGCAAGCATCCATTGGACGAATAGGCCAAGAAAGCGGATTCGATCTGAATCTAGCGCAAGTGAGGCCCTTGGGTGCAGAGAGCGCCGCCGAGTCAGCCCGGCTTTCAGCCTGGGGACCCATTGCAGGCTCTTATTACTGGCAAGCGCAAGCGCAGCAAAGCCTCGAT
>JALQWJ010000167.1 GCA_023258775.1 Burkholderiaceae bacterium
AATGATGTGCTGTGCTGGCGGCTGATTGACGTCAAGACCTGCTTCGATACGGTCAACTGATCCGAAAAAGAGCGGACCTTTGAGCTGGCATATCGCGATTGTCTCGCGACTTTCTCCGCGTAAAGGTTCAAGCCAATGCAAGCTTGTAAGACTTGCCATACGATGCAAAAAGAGCAGGCAGGCCAAACCAACGCCGACCTGCACCGCGATCGTAAGATCAAATACGACCGTGAGTATAAAACTCCCGACCATCAGGGCGCGATGGGGCACGCTAAACGCCCTTAAGCGCGCAAATGCTCGCCAGTCACCCATATGGAAAGCCACAAAAAGCAAGATCGCAGCAAGAACCGCAAGCGGAATGTTGGCCGCCAAAGGCGCGGCTACCAAAACGATCAAAATGAGCGTGAGCGAGTGGACCAATCCTGAAATCGGCGATCGAGCGCCACTGCGTACATTGGTCACTGTTCTGGCGATCGTACCCGTGGCAGCAATGCCACCAAACAAAGGAACTAGCAAGTTCGCCACGCCCTGAGCGATAAGCTCCTGGTCAGCGTTGTGACGCTCACGAATAAGGCTGTCGGCCATTCTTGCGCAGAGCAAGGATTCGATGCCGCACAAGAGCGCAATCGAGATTGCAGGCACGAGAATCTCCCGAATCTTGCTCCAGTCGATGTCAGGCGCAGTCGGGTAGGGGAAGCTTGCCGGGATACCACCGAATCGACTGCCAATAGTCGGTACTTCAAGCAAATCGCTGCTGATAATCAAGACTCCGACGAGCAAAACAATCACGGTTCCAGGGACCTGTTTGGCAACTTCTTTCCAACGAGATCCATACTGTCGGAAGGATTTGGGCCAAAGATGCAGGATCACTAAACTCAATAATCCCAGTGAAACAGCAGCAGCATCAGCTTGCTGAGCATGACGTGCAAGGATTTCAATTTGGGCAAAAAAATCTGCCGGCATTTTCTCGACGGGCAGACCGAAAAAATCGCGTAACTGTTGTAACCCGATAATGACCGCAATACCGTTCGTAAATCCTGTCACGATAGCCACTGGAACATAGCGAATAATTCGGCCCAAGCGAAAGGCGCCTGCGATCACCAATAAGCCTCCTGCAAGCATCGTTGCCAACAGTAGATTGCCCGCACCGATCCGTTCCCCAAGCGTGTAGAGAAGACCAACAAATGCTCCTGCAGGACCTGCGATCTGGACTTTTGACCCTCCCAGCAAAGAGACTACAAAGCCTGCCAGAATGGCGGTCACCAGTCCTTGTGCGGGACTCACGCCTGAGGCGATTCCAAAGGCCATCGCAAGCGGTAGCGCCACCACACCCACAGTGACGCCAGCAGCAAGATCCGCTCGAAAATCGCCTGCCCGGTAGCCGCGCAGCGAATCGATAATCGCTGGCCGAAAACGGATCATCGCGAATCGATAATCGCAGGTCGAAAGCGGATCATCGCGAATAAGGTTCGAATGACAGCATGGTTAGCGGATTTTCATGCCCGGCGCTGCCCCGGGCTCAGCCTCTAGCAAAAACATGCCCGACACCTGGCCACTTTCATCGGCAGCGCTCAATAACATGCCCTCGGAAACACCGAACTTCATTTTTCGCGGTGCCAAATTGGCAACGACAGCCGTTAGCTTGCCAATCAGTCGCTCGGGGCTTATCGAAGCTTTAATCCCTGAAAAGATCGTCCTTGGTTTCGCCTCACCCAAGTCAATGACAAGTTTGAGTAATTTGTCTGATCCATCAACGGCTTGCGCCTCAAGAATCCGACCCAAGCGCAAATCGATTTTCGCAAACTCATCAATACCTATAAAGGGGGGCAAATTTGCATTTCCGTCAGATTGTGCTGACTCGTTCGGTTGGCTGACCCCAGTCCGGGTGGTGGAAGCATTCGAGGGCTTTAGGGATTCAGGGCTTGCAGCCTTTTGCTCACTACGGTTTGCTTCGAGCAACGCATCGATTTGCTTTCGCTCAACCCTTGTGACAAGGTGTTGAAAGGCAGCGATTTGATGACCTTCAGGCAAATCAGCGTCTGAGCTGAAATCGATCGAATCCCAGCCACGTTGCCCAACAGCGAGCCTGTCAAGCGCAAGTTGCGCGGTATTTGGCAAGACAGGTTGTAACATCCGCATGAGGTGCGCAAAAGCACGAATTGCAGTACTGCATACAACTTGCAATCGATCCTGTTGATCAGCTTGCTTGGCAAGCTCCCAGGGTTTGTTCTGATCAATATACTGATTTACTGCGTCGCAAAGCGACATCACTTCACGCATAGCACGGCTGAATTCGCGGTGCTCATAATGCTGCGCCAGTGTTTCGGTACCGCACCAGGCCTTGCCAAATTCGGCCATGGCCTCGGTGTCGCTCACGGCCAACTTGCCTTCAAATTTCTTGATCAAAAATCCAGAACAGCGTGCGGCAATATTAACTAACTTACCGACTAAGTCTGCATTGACTCTTGCGATAAAGTCATCAAGATTCAGATCGATATCTTCCATTGATGCGTTGAGTTTGGCTGCGAAATAGTAGCGCAACCACTCAGGGTTGAGACCCTGATCAATATAACTTTTTGCATTAATGAATGTGCCCCGCGATTTGCTCATTTTCTGACCGTCAACGGTTAGAAATCCATGAGCAAACACATTGGTCGGTGCTCTAAATCCTGAAAAATGGAGCATCGCTGGCCAGAATAAAGTATGGAAATACAAAATATCTTTGCCAATGAAATGATATTGCTCCCAGGGACTTTCTGCCTTAGTGAACGCGTCGAAATCAAGTCCGCGATCATCCGCATAACGTTTAAAACTTGCGTAGTATCCGATTGGTGCATCGAGCCAAACATAGAAATACTTACCCGGTGCTTCAGGGATCTCAAAGCCAAAGTAGGGAGCGTCGCGGGATATGTCCCAGTCGGCGAGCTTGCTTGCGTTTGCATCCACATCAACGATAGCTTGACCGTCGCTGGATGAAGCTTGACTGTTGTCGGCGGAAGCATCACTGTCGCCGAGCCATTCCTTGAGCTTATTGCGAGCCTCGGTTTGAAGCCTGCCGTCCATCAGCGCCCATTGCCTTAAAAAAGCGCCGCAACGCGGGTCGGACAGCTTGAAAAAATAGTGATCAGAAACTTTTCGAATTGGTTTAGCCCCAGACACGACCGAACGAGCATCGATCAAGTCTGTTGGGCTGTAAGTTGCGCCACAGGCTTCACAAGAGTCACCGTACTGATCCACTGCTTTGCATCTCGGACAGGTGCCCTTAATAAACCGATCGGGCAAAAACATGGAGCGTTCGGGATCGTACATCTGTTCGATTGAACGCTTCTCAATAAATCCTCCGTCCCTAAGCGCAAGATAAATATGGTTGGCGAGCGCCTGGTTCTCTGGGCTGTGCGTGCTGTAGTAATGATCGAAAGCGACACCAAAGGCGGCAAAATCCCTTGTGTGTTCCTGCCAGACTCGATCAATTAATGCCTCTGGCGTAATCCCCAAGGACTCTGCCCTTAGCATGACTGGGGTGCCATGGGTATCGTCGGCGCAGACATAGTGCACCTCATGGCCCCGCATTTTTTGAAAGCGCACCCAAATGTCAGTTTGGAGATATTCGACCAAATGACCGAGGTGGATATCACCGTTTGCGTAGGGCAGCGCTGAGGTCACCAGCATTTTGCGCTTTAGCGCGACCCCTTGGTGTTGCGGTGGCGTGAACTTGTCTTGCCCGAGAGTCGTCATGGCTTCATGGATAAAACGCTGAGTGTAACAAGGTGATCGATTAGACTGATTTGCAGAAGCGTTAAGCGCGACGCATCCGTCATAACTTTAAGCGAAAGCTCCATCATGAATCCGAGTGAAGATACCCTGAGGGCAGTCCTGCGATCGGTCATCGATCCCAATACCCAGAAAGATTTGCTTAGCAGCAAGTCGCTTAAGAAACTCAGATTTGACCAGGGCGAGGTAAGCCTTGATGTTGAGCTCGGTTATCCGGCCCGCACCCAAATTGAGGTAATCCGGACAGCGGTTGAGCGAGCGCTGATGGCGCAAGATGGCGTACGACGCGTTAGCGCCAACATCTACCAACGTATCGTCGCCCATGCGTTTTCGCCGTCAGCGAAGCCG
>JALQWJ010000168.1 GCA_023258775.1 Burkholderiaceae bacterium
ATGCCGGGGTGACCTGAGTTTGCCGCTTGAACGGCATCCATGGCCAGAATTCTCAGTGCGTTGGCCATTGGTTTGAATTGGCGCTGATCAATCGCACTAAGACGTGATTGGATGGTTTTGGTTGTTGTCATGAGCGAAACCTGGGTGCAAAACCTTTCGATGGTATCAAAGCGCGCTGGCTTGTACGGTTAGGGATCCATCGAGAAAACGCCGCACCCAACGCTCGCTATCGAGCAACGCATCATGGCCCTGAAGCGCGTGGATCGATGATCGCGGACTTATAATTCAGACGAAGGATCAAAAATACGATGCAAGGTCTTCATCTCACCGCTGATTTGTCCGCCTGCCAGTCCCCTGAGGAACTGCTCTGCGACCCCTTACGTCTGCGTCAATATTGTCTCGACCTCGTGGAGGCCGCCGGACTGAGCGCTGTGGCCGATCGTTTTCATCGGTTCCCAGACTTTGAGGGAAAGCCAGGCGGTGTTACTGGTATGGTCTTATTGGCTGAATCACATCTGGCACTTCACACCTGGCCAGAGCAGTCAGCCGTCACGCTTGACGTGTATGTTTGTAATTTTTCCACCGATAACAGCGCAAAGGCCGAATCACTGCTGCAGGCTCTGATCAAGCTTTTTGGCCCACAAGGTATTGTCCGGCAGCAAATTCAACGAGGGGAAGCGCAATTTCGATCGCCAAGCGAGGAGCCGTCAGCCCGTTGGGGCGATGAGCAACTCAATCGCTATAGCCGTTATGGTTATCAACTCGGCAGGCTCCTGCATCGTGAGCAAAGTGCCTACCAACTCATCGAGGTCTTTGAAAGCCCCCAGTTTGGAAACCTCTTTCGACTCGACGGCGACTACATGACCTCCGAGCGAGATGAATTCTTTTATCACGAGGCGATGATCCATCCAGCGGCGATTGCGATCGGCTCACCAAAGCACGCGCTAATTCTCGGTGGTGGCGATGGCGGTTCGGCGGAAGAATTACTGAAGTATCCGAGTATTGAAAGGGTTGTGATCGCTGAACTCGATGAGGCAGTGCTTCGGATTTCGCGCCGATATTTCGGGGCAATCCATCGTGGCGCACTCGACGACCCGCGCGTTGATGTTCGAATCGGCGATGGCTTTGCCTTTGTCGCCCAAACTCAGGAAAGCTTTGACCTTGTCATTCTCGATCTCACCGACCCTGATACGCCCGCTCAAGCCCTTTATTCCGAAGCAAATTTCGCTGCGATTCGCCAGCGCCTCAAACCCCAAGGCGCAATGGTGCTCCATACGGGAGCACCGATTTTCAAACCCGAAGCGGTTGCATCCCTTCATGCAGCGCTGCGTCGGCAGTTCAAGCATGTAGCCCCACTGGGGCTTTACGTTCCACTTTACGGCAGCTACTGGTCGATGGCCATTTGCAGCGAGCATATTGATCCGCGCCGCTGTTCGGCACAACTTGTTGAAGAAAGATTGAAGGTAAACCATCTCAAGGATCTTTCTTACTACAACCCCGAGATTCACCCGGCCCTATTTGCTTTACCCAATTACTTCAAGCGCCTGTTATACGCACACGATGAAACACCTTGCCGCTCGACGCCATCAAGCCAGACTTCTGCTTCCCAAGCTCGCGCAGCCTGAGGGGCTTGCGCTCACAGCAGATCGCGTCAGCCTTGATCGGGATCAAGCCCATCATCTTTTTCGTGTCTTGCGACTACAAGTTGGCGAGCAACTTGAACTACTCGATGGCAGTGGTCATTGCTACAAGACGACCATTATCTCGCTGAGCAAGGATCAGGCCGCCCTTCAAATCGAGGCTCATTATTTTGTGCCTCCAAGCGCGCTTCAGATTCAGCTGATTCAAGGGCTGAGTGCTGCCGATCACATGGATTTCAGCCTACAAAAAGGCGTGGAACTTGGGCTCAATGCCTTCTTGCCAGTGAACTGCGAGCGAAGTGTCAGTCGTATCGACAACACAAGGGCCGAAAACAAAGTCAGACACTGGCAAATGGTTGCACAGGCAGCCTGCATGCAATCGGCTAACCCTTGGCTCCCCATCATTCATCAACCGCAAGATCTCGCTTCAGCACTCCACGGGACGATCAGCGCGGCCGAAAAAAAGGCTAACGACTTCGCGCCTGCAAACTTTCGATGGATGCTTGATCCATATGCGAATCAATCACTTATCGACGTTTTATCAAGTAAGTTTGAGGATAATCTCCAGCACACACAACAAAGTCAAATATTGCAGGCTAGCCGTACTCTACCGAGCTGCCAATCTCCCCCAAAAGGAGGATCCGGACTTCCACATGATGCTGCGCAAAATTGCCATAACCAACGCCCAAAAAGGCTTCTCACCCTTCTCGTTGGCCCCGAAGCGGGCCTGAGCGATAACGAGGTGTTGGCCGCCAAGCAAGCCGGCTTCGATGCCATCCATCTTGGCCCGCGAACACTTCGCACTGAAACCGCTGCCATGGCTGCGATCGCAGCGATTCAGGCTGCTTGGGGCGATTGGGCAAAGCCTGCCTCACCCCGCTGGACTTCATAGGTATCAGCCCGCTGGACTTAAGAGCAAGCATGCCTCGCGCTGGGTTTGAGCATGGATATCAGAAACAGTCCATGCAGTCATATTCACGATACGCCTGACGGTCGCTGATGGGGTGAGTATGTGCACAGGCGCCGCAGCACCCAGTAAAACCGGTCCAATAGCAACATTATTGCCAGCTGCAACTTTGAGCAGGTTATAGGCTACATTGGCTGCGTCAAGCGTTGGCATCACCAAGAGATTGGCTTCGCCCGTAAGGCTCGAATCCGGCAGAATCGTGCGACGGTAGGCGGGATCGAGCGCTGCATCAGCATGCATTTCACCATCAAGCTCAAAGTCCACCCCACGGGCACGCAGTATGGCGAGCGCCTCACGCATCTTGCTCGCGGCTGGCAGATCCGAGGTCCCAAAATTCGAATGGGATAAAAGAGCGACCTTTGGCTGCACCCCTTTCTGGGCGAGATGTTCTGCAGCAAGCATCGTTAATTCGGCGACCTGTTCGGCACTCGGATCGTGATTCACATGGGTGTCAACCAGGGTGAGCTGCCGCCCAGGCAATAACACGGTGTTCATCGCACCGTAGCTATGAACACCTTTGCGCTTGCCAATCACCTGATCGATGTAGCCAAGATGCGATGCGTAAGAACCAAAGGTGCCGCAAATCATGCCATCTGCTTCACCAAGGTGGACCATTAAGGCCCCGATGAGGGTGAAGCGGCGACGCAATTCGATCTGCGCATATTGCTCGGTAACCCCTTTACGATTGGTTAAGCGGTGGTATGCCTGCCAGTAGACCCGATAGCGGTCGTCTCGTTCCGGATTGACCACCTCAAAATCGACGCCAGGCTTGATGCGAAGACCAAGTTTCTGAATTCTCGATTCGATCACTGCCGGGCGGCCAACAAGGATTGGCTGAGCCACACCCTCATCGATCACGACTTGAGCAGCTCGCAAAATCCGCTCGTCCTCACCTTCCGCATAAACCACACGCTTGGTCGCAGCCCTACGGGCCGCTGCAAAGATGGGTTTCATGAAGTTGCCTGAACGGTAGACAAATTGCTCTAAGTTGCTACGGTATGCGTCGAAGTCTTCGATTGGACGGCTTGCAACGCCAGCATCCATGGCAGCCTTCGCGACCGCGGGCGCAACTCTGGCAATCAATCGCGGATCGAAGGGTTTCGGAATGAGGTAATCGGGGCCAAAGCTGAGACCTTGCGTCCCGTAGGCGGCAGTAACGACCTCGGATTGTTCCTCTCGAGCCAAATCGGCGACAGCGCCTACGGCTGCGATCTCCATTTCCCGGGTAATCGTTGTCGCGCCCACATCAAGCGCGCCACGAAAAATGAAGGGAAAGCACAACACGTTGTTGACCTGATTCGGGTAGTCGGTACGACCTGTTGCAATCACTGCATCGGGGCGCGCCGCTTTTGCCAGGTCGGGGCTGATTTCAGGCTCGGGATTGGCCAATGCAAACACCAGGGGATTGGGGGCCATTTGCTTGAGCATCTCCGGCTTCAGGACACCACCCGCTGATAAGCCCAGAAATACATCAGCATCTTTGATGACTTCCATCAGACTTCTTG
>JALQWJ010000169.1 GCA_023258775.1 Burkholderiaceae bacterium
GCCATTGCTTTGCGTGGAAAAAAAGACTCTTCAATGCGTCGAACAATCGAATGTGTTCGGGATGGGCGAGCTCAAGCCTGTGTGAGTGCTGGGAACACCGGCGCACTCATGGCACTTTCACGTATGCTGCTGAAAACCATGGACGGTATCGATCGTCCAGCTATTGCGGCCCAAATGCCCAATGTTCGAGGCGGTGCAACCATGGTGCTCGACTTGGGCGCGAATGTCGATTGCAGTGCCGAACATTTGTTGCAATTTGCGATCATGGGCGCAGCGCTTTCCTCTGCACTTGATCAGTCACGACGGCCATCGATTGGACTGCTTAACATCGGCGAAGAACTCATTAAGGGCAACGATGTCGTCAAGCAGGCAGGGGAACTTTTGCGCAGTAGCGGACTAAATTTTATCGGCAATGTCGAAGGAAAAGATATTTTTTCTGGAACTGTCGATGTGGTTGTTTGTGATGGCTTCGTGGGTAATGTTGCTTTAAAGACCTCAGAAGGCTTGGCGAGCATGCTTGCCCAGACCTTGCGTGAGGAGTACGGCCGCGGGCTGATTTCGAAGCTGGGGGCCCTTGTATCGCTTCCCGTTATTCGAAGGATCCGCAAACGCATGGATCACCGGCGCTACAATGGAGCTTCTTTGGTTGGTCTTCGGGGTATTGTCTTCAAAAGTCACGGGTCAGCGGATCAGTTGGCGTTTCAAACAGCGCTCGGCCGCGCAGCGCATGCGGTTGAACACGATCTGATCCATCAGATCGCACAAACCTTGCCCGAGGTAAGGGCGCTTGCACACGCACACCCCCAGGCGCAGCTTCAGTAGCAAGGCTTGGCAATGGATCTTCTGACGATATTTGCAATCACGCTTGCGCCATGATTTACAGCAAACTCCTTGGGACTGGCTCAGCACTTCCTGAACGTTGCGTTAGCAACCAGATGCTCGTTGAGGAACTTGCCGCGCGTGGCATTGAAAGTTCTAGCGCGTGGATTGAAGAGCGCACGGGCATCAGGCAGCGCTATATTGCCGATCCGAGTCTAAGCAGCAGCCAACTTGGCTTGCAATCAGCACAGCGTGCGCTTGAGATGGCAGGCCTGGGTGCCAATGACATTGACCTGATCATCGTGGCAACTTCGACGCCAGACGTTATTTTCCCAAGTACGGCTTGCCTCATTCAGCAACAACTCGGCTGCAAGGGCGCAGCCGCTTTTGATGTGCAAGCGGTGTGCGCGGGCTTTGTGTATGGGGTTTCGACCGCCGACGCGATGATCCGAACTGGCATGGCGCAGCGCGCGCTTGTCATCGGCGCCGAGGTTTTTTCGCGGATTCTTGACTGGCATGATCGTGGCACATGTGTACTATTTGGCGATGGGGCCGGCGCGGTTGTGCTCGGCGCAGACAATTCGCCTGGTGTTCATGCCTGCGCACTGCATGCTGACGGCAGCCTCGTTTCAATCTTGCAAACCGCCGGACAAGTGTGCGGCGGGGTGGTCTGCGGTCACCCTTTCCTGACGATGGACGGTCAAGCCGTATTTAAGACGGCAGTGAACGTGCTCGATCAGGTGGCACGCGAGGTCTGCGCCAAGGCAAAAATTGCTCTGGATGAAGTCGATTGGCTAATTCCTCATCAGGCAAACATCCGCATACTGCAGGCCACCGCCAAACGGCTCGGGGTGCCGCTGGCAAAGGTTATTGTCACGGTGGATCAACATGCCAATACCTCGGCAGCTTCGATCCCGCTTGCCCTCGATTGGGGTGTAAGACATGGTCAGATTAGGCGTGGTCAGAAGCTGCTTCTCGAGGGCGTTGGTGGCGGTATGGCTTGGGGTGCTTGTTTACTCACTTATTGATTCGGAGCGTCGGGAGGAAATCTATGAATATCGCATTTGTCTTTCCTGGCCAGGGTTCGCAGTCAGTAGGGATGCTTGATGTTTGGGCGAGTCACCCCGAGATTGAAGGACTGATCAAGGATGCAGACGATGCACTTGGCGAAGCTTTAAGTGTTTTGATTCATAAAGGCCCGGCCGAAGACCTCGCGAGCACGATCAACACGCAGCCTGCAATGCTACTTGCAGGCGTTTGTGCCTGGCGTGCCTGGAAAAGTGCAGGTGGACCTCAGGCGCGAATCATGGCGGGACACAGTCTTGGCGAATACGCTGCGCTGGTGGCAGCCGGAGCGCTAAAGCTTGGCGACGCCTTACGATTGGTCAGACTGCGCGCGCAAGCCATGCAAGAGGCCGTGCCCATCGGCACAGGTTCGATGGCCGCAATCCTTGGGCTCGACGATGAAGCGGTCATCGAAACATGCGCAGCAACTCGTCTCACAAGTGGTTTAGTGGTCGAAGCCGTTAATTTCAATGCACCCTCGCAAGTTGTGATTGCGGGCCACAGGGACGCCGTGGCGCAAGCCTGCGAGGCGCTGAAAGCTCGAGGCGCAAAGCGGGCGCTGCCGCTGCCTGTGTCTGCGCCATTTCACTCCAGCCTTTTAAAGCCTGCTGGTGAGCGTCTCGCGGTTGCTTTGGAGCGTTGCCAACTCGAAACCCCCGAGATCCCAGTCATTCATAATGTTGATGTCAGGACGCATAACGATACGCAAGCGATCAAGCATGCGCTGGTTGCCCAGGCCTACCATCCGGTGCGATGGGTGGAAACCGTCATGGCGATGCGCGACGCTGGCGTCGATACCGTGATCGAAATGGGACCCGGTAAGGTGCTCGCAGGCCTTGTCTCAAGGATCGATAAGCAAATCCGTGTGATGAGTGTTTATGACCCCTCAACCCTTGAACAGGCACTTGCAGCTTTGGGCCAAGCACGGGCATCATGAAGGCCGCTATGCAAAACAACGCTACTGAGGGCCAAGCTAAATTGTCAACCTGGCCCTCGTTGCCAACACTTGACCCAACACTCTGGTCAAAGCGTGCGCTGGTTACCGGTGCTTCGCGGGGTATTGGACAGGCGATTGCGATTGCCCTTGCGCAAGCGGGAGTCAGTGTTTTTGGAAGCTCAACGACCGAGGATGGGGCCAAGCAGCTGACCCTACGGTTGCAAGCATCGATCGATGCAGCGCAGGAGGCCTTCAGCGCGCTGTCGCAAGGTGCCTCAACTTGTTTTTTTTCAGGACTTCACGCAGCGCTAGACCAGGCAAGGGCCCAGAGCTGCGGGGTTGTGCTCGATGTTAGTCAAGCTGAGGCGAGCAACAATCTGCTTGAAAAGCTCAACGCTGATGGTGGGATCCACATTCTTGTGAACAATGCAGGGATCACGAGGGATAACCTTGCCATGCGTATGAAGCCTGATGAATGGGAGCAGGTTATTGACACCAATTTGAATGCTTGTTTTCGCCTCTCCCAGGCGGTGATAAGGTTCATGATGAAGCAGCGCTTTGGGCGGATCATCAATATCACTTCTGTGGTCGGCGAGACCGGCAATCCTGGGCAGGCAAACTATGCGGCAGCCAAAGCGGGGCTCGCAGGCATGTCAAGAGCACTTGCACGTGAGCTTGGCAGCCGCCAAATCACCGTTAACTGCATTGCACCAGGGTTTATTGAAACCGACATGACGCTTGCGCTTACTGAGGGACAAAGGGCACAGCTCCAGCAACAAATTCCTCTGCAAAGGCTTGGCACACCCTCAGATATCGCTGCGGCCGTACTTTTCTTGGCAGGGCAAAGTGGTGCTTATGTGACCGGCGAGAGCTTGCAGGTCAACGGCGGCATGTTCATGGATTAACCGCGATCAAACCGCAGGGTTCAAACCGCACTGCTACAATCGTCGTGTTTAGGGAGCGGGTTTTGCCAGACGGGATGAAGCATCTTGCATTTTGTTTTTCGAAACCCACGGGTGAATTTTTAGGAGATTTGGATGGATAACATCGAGCAACGCGTCAGGAAAATCGTTGCGGAACAACTTGGCGTCAATGAAGCCGATATCAAAAACGAATCGTCCTTTGTCGACGATTTAGGCGCTGATTCGCTCGATACGGTTGAGTTAGTCATGGCCCTGGAAGACGAGTTTGGCACTGAAATCCCCGATGAAGAGGCCGAAAAAATCACCAGCGTCCAACAAGCTATCGACTACGTACGTTCTCACAGCAAAGCTTGATGGCC